>NZ_VOYT01000029.1:0-12181 GCF_013420145.1 Acinetobacter sp. YH12021 | reverse complement strand
CATCACAAATGAGGCAAAAGTTATGATTACCCACCAGAAAATTGTGCTTAAGCAGACTCTTGGTTAATGCCGAAAAGGCCTTGGGCTTTGACCGAGAAATTGGACTAATCGACTCCACATATCCCACCACATGCTTGACGACTGCATCATCATAACCACCCAAAAATCTTTCGACATAAAACTCGTTAAAGTTTATGTACTTGAAGGCCTTAGACATGGACAGAATAAAGGTATTCAGGCATTCCTCATCATCAAAATCAACTTCCATTTCCAAGCTTAAGCAAATAAAGGCTTTATAGACAATTTGTAGCCGATCATAGCCCTTGATACCACTGCCGAACTTGCCGACCGTTTCGGTGGTCGCCACGGGGAAATTGGCGATCAAGAACTCAATACTACGGCGTACCCGGGTGAAGTCCTTGAAACTAATCTTTCGATGATGAATCTGCATGCGGCTTTCATGAATTTCATACACAATTGAAAACCATGCAAGAAAAGAAGTAATCTGAAAACGCTGATCCTTATAAAAATATAAGTATGGATGTAAGCCCAAACTCGGAACCCCAGCATTTTTTACAGGCGTCGCTATTCTGCAAAGAATGGTCAACAGATGCGACATTAGGTTTTCAACGCGCTCCCCCTGATTCAGACTCATAATATTATGAATCTGATCACCCGCAATGATATTCATCAGCTCATTGACCAGGCCAATTTTTTTGCCATGACTCATTTCATTGTCTAATAAAATGGTCGAAAAAAGTAACTGGTGGATCCTCTCCCCTAACTCAATCAACTCATTTAAACGTGTATATTGGAGCTCTTCTAGGTTAGATTTATTGTCATTGATATAACAACAGGCATAGATCGCATAATACGCGTCACTACCGCGATTTCTTAGGTGATATTCCTCATATTTATCTAAACGTTTAGTATCTGAGTTAATAGATTGAAATACCCGTCGCGCATCTTCCGGAGTCCCCAGTACCTGCCTGAAACTGATTTTAATATCTTCTAACTTCGACTTTTTTTCTGCAAATTCAGCATCAGTGCAAATTCTTTGAAAATCAGCGAGATCTCCTAAATAATTGCGGAGGTAACGAATATCTTGTTTTTGTGGATCATTGAAATTAGGTGCTTGAGTGACTTGCTCATCCGCAAAATATCTATTGATCCACGCATAGATACAGGAAAGACGATGTGCTCCATCAATAATGTAAATATTGCTGTGTATATCTTTCCAATACAAAATGCATAAATTGATGTTTTGATCTTCTGTGCAATCCTCAATAAAGTTTGCAATTTCTTGCACGCTCCAACATTCCGTAGAACGCTGGTTATCCGCCTTAAATAAACATTTGATGATTGGATGCTTTTCAAAATCAGTCAGTGCAACTTCAAAATTGTCTCGTTGCATTGATGGTGACATTTCTTCTGGCAACATGACTTTACGCTGAATAATATTGGTCAATAGTCGTGTAGAACCCATTTCTTATTTTCTCCAGGCAACACTTTCCTACTTTCGCTCAAGTACGAAATTTGAAAATGTATATAGTTCGATTTGGTTAAAGCTGTGAATTAAATGACCGTCAATATCCAGTCAGCGCTAACAAAAGAGACCTAAGAGAAATGGGGGGATTAGATAATAAAATCTTCATGTTTAGTACCTGTAGTTTAGAGTTAACTATCTACAACCATCTTTTCCACGAGATGGAGGTAGACCAAACAGGGGTGGAAATACCGCACTACAGAAGACGGCCAGTCATAGACTGCCCTGCCTGGCCTACCATAATGGCAAACTAAGCATAATAAGCACAAAAAACCGCTAAAGCGGTTTTAATGCTTCTGTAGTAATTTTCAGGTTTCCACGCCCGATTACAGATTTTGCTGTAACGTAATTATCATATGGGTATCTTTTTCTTTGGTCAAACCAAATTAGAATTTTTTATTCATTTTTTAGTGATATTTTAAAATTGAATGCTGGCTTAATTTTTTCAAAATTTTAGCCGAAAAAATCCCTGGATTTTACCTACATACAAGGATGCGTGTTTAGCTCAAAATCTATGCTGCATACTTATAGAAGGATTACCTAAGCTAATTAATTTATCTTCTCCATTTTTTGGGATCTCATTAAAATCTAAAAATAATCATATTGGTGGACTCCCAAGCCTTTGCTTTGTAAAACAGCAGTTTTAAAAAGCAAAGGCTTGGGCTATTTTTCTGAAATATATTTGCTTAGGCTATTTAAAATTAGCTTATAAAATCAAACCAAAAACACAACCCAGTTTTCTATGCTGTATTTAATATTATAAATCTAGCAAAATTAATTTTTTTATTTATAAAAAATAAAAACTAATTTCCCTATTTTACAGAATAAAACAAATCAATTTATAGGGTAAATAATTTATATTAACTCCCTAGTCTATAAAATTTACCTTATATATAATTTTATATTTTATAGATTAAATTTAAAAAATAATATCCGAATAAATTTACAAGAATAATAAAAAAATACATTTAAATTTAATCTTATTTTCTCCTGCGAGTCATACAAAATCTTTTTATTTATTGAGTATTTTTTTTTGATAATCTCTCGTCTAGCCTATCCAGGCTATTCTCAAGAAAAAAATTATCAAAAATCAACCTCACAGAGTGCACACCTCGCTCTTAGTGTCCCTTTTTTTGACCAAAAAAAAAGAGGAACCTTACATAAATAATGAAAAAATAATCAAACATGAATTGCCTAAAGTTATATACCGATGTTTTTTATATATTTTTTTAATATAAAAAAACTGTAGCCCCCTACTTCTCCGGTAAAACATTTTAGACCATTTTCTTTTGACCCAGGGAAGGTACTCCAAGGCATTTCATCTTAAAAAAGATACTTTGTAGTACAATTTTTTGTATCAGATGATGCTTTGAATCTGCTTTTTTATTACTAATTTTATAATATTTTATTTTAACTTCAGTCCCTATTTTTTTATCAAAATCACTTGAACTTGATTTTTCTATATCTAAGTAGGATTCTACGTCCGAATATATTTTGGTAATAAACTCTACAAATGAATCGTACAATTTTAAATCTTTTTGACAGACTGCTTCAAAAACTAAAACTGATCGATCATTTTTCAATGAAATTTTATTTTCCAAAATATAATAAAAATTTTTAATTTCTTTTTGGGTAATTTCTTTGTCAATTATGAATGGATGGCATATTCCATATAAATACGACCAATTGATCATTCGCTCCCAATTTAAATCCATTTCTTGCAGATCACGCTCCTCACTTCTAGCTATTTCTTTATCTTTATAAATATAAAATTGTCTACTAATTGACTTTATTAAGTTAACAAGCTGGTCTTCAGGATTTATGATCCGGTCATTTGCTTTCCATTCCTGATATGATTCTAGAAATCTTTTTGGATATAAAAAACTCATTTGTTTTTTTTCAATTTCATCTTTTTTTAAGAATTGCTTTGGATCATTATGTTTTTCAAAAACCTTTAAAAAAAACTTAGATTTTTGAAGAATGTTAAAAGCTGATTCATCCTCAGATATCTTTAAGGATTTAAATTGAGCATTAATAATTTTGCTATTTTTTAGTAATGCACCAATCAATTCAGGCTGATATTCACGTTTTGCTGTATAAAACATGTCTGCAATTAAAATATTAAGATGATGTATATAGCTACTTGCGGTCACGTTAAAGTCTTCATGCCCCATTAGATGTGCTAAACGTTGCCATACATCTGCGCTATGTAATGATGCATGATCGATATTTTGCAATATATGCTTTTTAAGCCTACCTACAAACCTAGAGTCATAGTCAGTAAAACTACAGATAAGCTGGTGGCTGCCTTTCAATAAAATTGCTAAGTGTGATGCAGCACTATGCCTAAATGCGTGAAATGTATATGAATGATCACTTGTCCCTAATACCAGATTAAACAAGCTCCTAGTGATTTTTGATAATTGTTGATTTTCAAAGGTGAAGAGTAATGTATTCTGTACTTGTAATTCCGCTTCGCTCAAAGAAGCAGCTAAATATTTTTTATAAAAATCACAGAACTCTTTAAATTCATTTGGATTTAAAAAATAGGATAAATCAAACTGACGATTTGCATTTTCGTTTTTAACATTACGGTGAGAGTTGGAATGAATTTTTAAAACCAGATTTTCAATATCTGAATTGGATGATTCATTTGAAGTCGTATCTTTAGGATCTGACTTTGCTTCGTAATATAAACGATTATTTTTAAGATGACTTCGAAGCTGTGCAGAGTCAAAATCATTGAGACGGATGCCTGTCACTTCATCAATACGCAAACCTAGTCTAAATGCGAGTCGATAGACCCATTGCAATGCAACTATGTCATTCCCTGAAATGCCTAAAATGTGTGGATAATTTTTCACAATTTTCATCATTAATTCAAACATCTGCGGACTAATGGTCCGTGTTTTTAAAAATTTCCCGCTGTCTCTCTGATGTTCATACAAGTACGCTACTACTGGTGCATCATGCTTGTTGACCAAATACTGATGAAATGTTTTTAACCTCGCGAAAGAATAGCCAGAGGTGTCGTGCTTTTTATTATCATTTTTCTCAGCGATTGTTTCCTGCTTTTCCTGATCTTTCATTGATTTTTCTAAAATAAGGTACTCATACATTTCTTCAAATTGTTCTTCGATGGCATTATTCAAATTTATTTGGTATTTTAAAATGTAAATTAAAAAGTCAGAAACGAAGCTGTGATAATAACGTTTTATCGATGCCACCTGAAGTGATGCTTTACCAGAGCCAGAATTGTAACCTAGCTCATACTTTAACCATTGGCATATCCGTAAATGTGCGATTGCCACCACATAATCAATATATTCCCCCTCTCCAGCTTCATAGGAACGTATATCGCCCTCTGATTTATTAATACTTGCGTTCAAAGCTTCATTAAACTTGGCTAGTGTCAACTCTTTACCATCTTCACTAAATGATAAAAGCAATGATTTTATATCATTACGTTTACCCATCCGTTTATCATTATAAACTTTAATGTTCTGACCACTAGTAGAAACAGAAAGCTCCACAGTGTGATGAGTATTTTCAATTCTTTCTTGAATCGTTTTCCAGGTATCAAGCTGATGATAAATAGCTATATGCTGTTCATATATCAAAGGCGTAGTGATAATTTTGTTATTAAGTACACTTGTACTCAATAGATCTAAATTTGGAATCTCCTGCCAAAGAACATAATCAATATGCTTGAAAGCAGAAAAACGACGTCGCCCAAACTCTTTGATAAATTGATGATCAGGAACAACATCTTTAAAATGTGCTTTTAGCCGCTTATAAAGTAAATCTTCCCGCTTAACTTTTTGATCTTGATCATCGTGTGTTTGCTGCCAAATACTAAGAGGCGATGTAAACTGTAATGCATAACCTTGGTTACCATGAAGATGCTCTCGGATACGCAAATAACAAAGCATTGAGATTGCGTTAAAATATATTTGCTGTGTTTGCCATAATTCCACATCTCCTTGGCTATCATAACGGTAGAAATTGCCATATTTTTGAGATGATAGAGTGTATGAGAAAACGTAGGCATGATTCTTTGAACCAGAGTAAATTGGCAGTAGTCCACTGTCTAGATTCATTTCAAAAATTGCATCATGAATTGCAATAAGCCGTTCAGGATGAATACATCCTTGATCGAAAATTAATGATATACATAGACATTCAAATAATATGTTTACTAAGTTTTGCTGAGCTTCAACTGTAGATTGTAAACTTATATTTTGAGTCTTTTTATTAAGAGAATAGCTCCACTTTTCATAAAATTTTTCTTTAAAATCAGCAAGAATAGCTCCATAACACAACTTGTCCTCTGTTAAAATATTATCGCGGCGCGGTAATGTTGCTATTTTCCAATCTGGTAATTTAATATCGTAAATTTTTGCATGATCTGGATTTTTTTTTTGCCACTCCTGATACTCTTGTTCACAAATAATTTTAAAGTGTTTAAAACACTCCTTGAGGTAAGAGCGGAAATATTTTTTGAGCTGGGAATGCTCACAAACTTTTATTAAAACTTGCTGATAGTTTGTAAATTTATCAGCAATTCGTTGATCAAGAAGTTTAAAATCAATCTCGACACCATTCACCTTTTTCTGAGTATATTTATGATCAATCAGCTCAGAAATTTGATTAAAAATTGCTTTTGTTTCTGTTTCAATCGCATTTTGTAATTGCTCTAGAATCTCTTGATTTAGTTCTTTGTTAATCACGCGATTTTTCCTGGGTAAACAAGTCTAGCTCCAAAATTTCTAATTTTTTCAGTAACGCTTCAACCTGTTGTTGAATTTCTGTTTTGTAATGAAAAGGACTTAAGGATGAAGTATGGCCAAACCCCATGGCAATACTATCATGTGCATAAAGGGTATTATGAATATCACTGCTGAGTTCAAGATGGTTTTTGCTAAAATGCCTTGGCCAGTTTTTATAAATCTGAACTGTTTCTTTCAAGTAATGCGTCACAAAAGCTGCTGACATTGGTGCCAAAGTAAGATTGTCTGCTATTTCTATAAAGTCAACGCTATGCTTTTTGGAAGTCAGTTGAGGATGGATAAGAATACACAGCATGAATTCATTTTTTTTCCACTGCTCCTGCAGATATTTCATGCCTAATGCAGTGATTGTCTTATCTATATACTCTCTGTATGCATCGAAATGCTTTTGCCAATAACCTACTACAGGCACTAAACGACCTTCTTGTCGTGAACCAATTTTTTTGTCATGAATATAGATAAATTTTGATTTTGAATCATAATTTTTGATCAAACCTGGCATACCCATCGTGGGTCGTACCGTGAGGCAAATTAAAGACAGATGCCACATCCAAATGCTATAAGCATTTAATTTCTCAATCCGATTGGCTTCATCATTCGTTAAAGTAGTCTGTACATAAGCATAAAGATTTTTAAAAAATTGAGTTGCTGCTTTGATAGTCCAGCAACGCTGACTACCTATACGTTGTTCTCGGTCAAAGATATAACCCGGATGCTGCTCTTTTTTCCATAGATCACCTTTTTTTCGGTTTATTAAACAATCAATGTATCTTTTAAAATGTCTATTTATCTCTTCAATATTACGCCCTTCATAGGACCAATTAACCACATGATTCGTATCGTGATTTGCCATTAAGTGTGCTACGAGATCATCACCTGTCTGCATATTCAGATGGAAATATATTTGCTTTTCTAAAATTCCACATGAAATCTTGTCTAAATTATACGGTTTGAAAAGCTGCCTTAAAAAACGATTGTATTCAGGAACAGATAGTTCTTGAATAGCATTTTTTTTTAATTGAATAATCCAAGCACTAGGAATATGCCATTTATAAGTGGATGCTTTGTTATAGCGCTGTAATTTATCACTCATAATGCCCGAATGATTTACATTCAACTTTGGATCAATCACCCAATAATAAGATACTTCGATTACTTCTGTTTCTTCTGCTACTTTTGTTTTTTTTATTCTTTTTACTTTTGTTTTTTCTAATATTTTTCCTTTTTCAATCAAATTATTAATATCTTTAAAGATAGTAGGACTCAGACCAGTCAGCAGTGACATCATGCCACATAATGCCAAAGAAGATTGATCATAAAAGATTGTACTATTTTCTTTGAGCATTTTATCCTGATAACAATCGTGCAATACGTTGTATACCTGATGTAATAAACTGGGTGCTAGATAAAGTGGATTACTTACAAATGGGACTTCACGTCTCTGAATAATTTTTTTGAGCTTTTCATCGGATATCATAGAACTTGCACGCTTACTGATATCATCATGTGTAGGATCAAGAATAGTTGCTAATTTTTCATCTATCTCGACTTCTGTGTCATCATTTTCTATATGAATAGGAGATGACCCTGAGTGGTTTGTTACATCAATCTCCTTTTTTATTCTTTTTATCAAATCCTTGATACTAAGTTTCTTCGATGAATTTAATTCCCTGTTGTTAAGCTCATTACAGACAATACAAAATTGCTCAATGTAACGGTCTAAATCTAATGAGATGGAGTGCTTTTGCATCTCTTTACCAGTTAAAAATTCTTTAAAATTGCTGGTGTTAAATTCATCGATTTTTTTAATTTCATTGGTAATTTTGTCACATGGTATTTTTTTTTCCCCACGGTCTTTAAATTGGTTCTGCAGTAACAGTTTTAATGCATAACATAGTTGATTAAATTTCTTATGTACTCTTTCATCATCTACTATTCGCTTAAAATCTATCAGTTTTGTGTTTGTGATAGGCTCTTTATCTTTAGAACTAGAATTCGGTAAACTGATAAGTTCTTTGAGCATTTCACAAATTAATCCAGTCAACAGATAACCATACTGATGCCCTTCTTGTTCAATTTTAGTCCATTGAGTTAAACCAGCCAGAATTTTATGTTCCGTCACAATTCTCTTTTTTTTAATAGTAACCTGGATTTTTTCTGCAGCAACATACAACTCATTCTTATTTTGAACGTCGAAATCTTTGAAAATAGCTTTTTTTTCACCAAGTGACTGATTTACCCACTTTTCCAATACTTTGATTTCTTCGTGTAGATCTGACAATCCATCAGTATTAGTCATACAGTTACCATAATTTTTCAGGGTAAAAATTGATTTTCAGGTTTCGTTCTAACTTGAGCTTGAAGTTTTTAGGCAAACCAAAATATTTTTTATAAGTTCTTTGAGTCAATTTTTTAACACAACGCTGCGGTTTTGACTCCACTCTCATATGTTCTGATAACTTCAGACTTAAGGCCTCGGACAATTGAGTAAAAAAACAAGTAAATAGCACAGCATGCACCTCTTTATGTTGGTGCTTTTTAACCTCTTCAGTTTCTTCAGGAGCTACATCAATTGTATCGAGTAACCACTTTAAAATTTCAAATTCATCAATGTCTTGATTGTCTTTTGCTGCTTGGTCAAGCATTCTTTTGATTTCATCATCCATCTTATTTTTAAGATCCAATACAAAATCTTGAATAAAATCTGGTAAATCTAATATCAAAACGTAACTTAACTTGGTGAAAACTTCAGTTAGAACTTCAGGTCTTTTTTTTGCATGCCCAATTTTTTCTATCATGACTCTCTCAATCGATACTGGCTATACAAGCTCAATACAGTTGAAATGGTTAATTTCTAAATTTACTACTTAGGCCCCACAGAATATCTTTAGCCTAAAAATACCGATTATGATGTTATATGTTTATATCCAGCTAACACAGAACAGCTCAATGAGTTAACGTGATATATCACGTAATAACTTTACCATTTGATTTTCCAATATCAAAGTATCGCGATGTCTATATAAGGTTTATCAACAAATCAAAATATTTAAATTATTTGCCAGTAAAGTTATGAAGTTATGAAGTTATGAAGTTATGAAGTTATGAAGTTATGAAGTTATGAAGTTATGAAGTTATGAAGTTATGAAGTTATGAAGTTATGAAGTTATGAAGTTATGAAGTTAGGTTATTTAATCTTATAGATTGAATAACCTCTTCCATTCTCTATTTTATTTAAAACTTTTATCAACGAGCTGCTTAAAATCTTCTAAATTCTGCTCTGCCAGTGACTCTAAAGCTATTCTTACAATACTAGATCTGTTAACACGAGCGTTATTACTTTTGATAATTAACTCATCAATTAATTCACTTAATTCTTGGTTTAAAGAAAAGGTACAACGAACGAATTTCTTTTGTGAAACTTCTAGATCCTTAACTCTTTTATCAGCTCCCGATATGAAATTTTCAACCAGTTTATCCTGATCTGAAAGCTCGTCAGTTTTCTTTTTTAAACCGCTAAGACCTGCCATAGTTATATTCCTAAAAACTCTTGAGCTATCCCTTCAATTTCTGCTTTTGCCTTAGGATCACTTGTTACTTCAAAAACAGATAAGCCATTTTCATCTGCATCATCATAAACATTTCGATTTGTCGTGATGTGGTCTAATGCTTTTATTCCGAACGATACACAGGCTTCTTTAGCATCTAAAATTCGCTGTACTTGTGACGGTAATGTTGGGCATTGTGTAATAATTGCTCTGGCATTCAAATCTGGATTCACTGCTCGTGCCAGTTTTAATACTTGTTCCATATGATCCAAAGTCTTTAGATCTCTACGTTTAGGTCTAAAAGGCAATAGCATATGTGTTGCTATAGTCATAGCAGAGCGTAATGCTTCTGAATCTTGCCCACCAGCATCAATGATAATATCTTCATATCTTTTTGATAAATCTTTTAAAACTTGACGAATATTGCCTGAAGCTTGTACAGATGGGATATTTTTCAAATCCTCATTCTCATCACGTTCTTTAATCCAGTCAGTTGTTGTACCTTGAGGATCTGCATCTAGAAGTAGAACATCTCTATTCTTGGTTTGTAAATAAACAGCTAAGTTTTGTGCAAGGCAGCTCTTACCAGCTCCGCCTTTTTCACCACCTACTAAAATAATCATAAGTTATGTAAGTTACGTAATTTTGTTAAAAATAATGTATAAGTTTTAATCTCCTAAATCAACTATTGTGAAAAATAAAGTTAAAAATAAAGTTATCCACAAATAATGCTCCTTTTTTAATTTTATATATATTTTTAAATTTATATTTTATAGGTTTCTTGTATCCCTTGTAGTGTATATCTTTGAGAGGATTTAAATGGACATTTTCCTGACAATAAGTGGACGTTTTCCTTGATCTAAATGGACGTTTTCCTGACAATAGGTGGACGTTTTCCTTGATCTAAATGGACGTTTTCCTAACATAAATGGACGTTTTCCTGACATAAATAGATCTTTCATTAGTGGACATTAAGTGTTAATGTCAACTAATAATATTTGTTTCTCTGACCACAACATGGCAAATGTAATTTATAAAGATAATAACTTGATTGAAGCATCTTATGCGTTGACTCTATCAGAACAACGCTTAATTTTAGTTGCAATTATTGCAGCCCGGGAAATTGAAAAAGAGCTTACATCGGATACATTGCTAACAGTACACGCATCTGAATATATGAAGCACTTTAATTTAGGTCGCCAAGCTGCCTATGAAGCTCTTCAGGGAGCGTGTGATAACTTATTTGAACGTAGACTCACCTATAAGGCCATAGATCCTGTTACAGGTAAGCCTGCGGTTTATAAAAGCCGTTGGGTATCAAAAGTTGGCTATGTTAAAGAAGCGGCATGCGCTCAATTAATTTTTGCTCCTGATATTTTACAGCTTTTTGTAAAACTTGAAGAAAAGTTTACTCGTTATGAGTTAAAGCAAATTTCTCAATTATCTAGTGTATACGCTATACGGCTGTACGAACTTTTGATTAGATGGCGTAGCAAAGGCAAGCTATATATTAGTATGGTTGAATTGCGTGATAAGTTAGGTCTACTTGAAAATGAATATAAAACCATGGGAGATTTCAAAAAGCGTGTATTGACGGTTGCCATAGATCAAATTAATAAACTTACTGATATCGACGTAAGTTATGAGCAGAAAAAAGAAGGGAGAACAATTACACATATCGAATTTTCTTTTAATCCAAAAGCTTCCTTAATTGTTAGTGATAAGGTACTGGAACCGACATATCAGCTGACACCAAAACAATCTATATTTTTCGCTCAAAAATTGTGTGACCTTATCAAATATCCCGAATTCGGGGGGAAATATGCCAATGTAGGCGAAGAGATCGAAGCGTTTAAAGAAAGGATTTCACTTGAACTCCTCGACCCTGAAAAGGTAAAAAAGTATTATTCTGATTTGTTAAAAGTGGGCTATAAAGAAAAATATAAATCAGAAAAGTTATCATAACCTGAATAATAGAAATTTTTATTTTGAACACTACAAACCTATAGGAAAAATTTAGTCAGAGGTGGTCCCACTTGTTTGAACAACTAAAAGCGTATTTATAAGTGATATTCCGCTCTAGTTAAGCCACCTTGTTTTGTTGGGGTAGCTGATCATAGTAAAACTCATTTGGTGTCATTTTGTTTAGACTCGAATGAGGTCGTTTCAAATTATAAAACTCAAAATATGCACTCAATTGCTTTTTCGCATCTGTGACACTGCTATAAGCTTTGAGATACACCTCTTCATATTTAACGCTCCGCCATAATCGTTCAACCATCACATTATCTACCCAT
>NZ_VOYT01000028.1:0-16182 GCF_013420145.1 Acinetobacter sp. YH12021 | reverse complement strand
GTAGCAGGATCAAACCAAATGGCAATATTTCCGCGACTCATGAGTGCTCGGTTATATGCGGGCCAATTGGTTGTGCGGTAGATTTTGTGTGTAGGCTTCTTCATTTGAAAATTATATCGCTGAAAAACCCTTTACAGATAGGTTTGTGCAACAAAGCCTTTTAAAAGTGATAAATGGCGAGGGGGGTTAATTTCAAAAATGAAAAAGTGTTTTTAGAATTTGCTATTTTTTTTCAAAATTGGCTTGTATAACCTAAGAATCATCAAGAAATCAAGAATAAATAATTTTTTGAAGTATCTTTATTAAAAGGAAGTATATGTATGCTAAAAGTACCAATTCTAGGTGCGGGACGCATCGCTCAGATCCATTCTAAGAGTGCGCTTTTAAATACGCAATGTGAACTTAAACTTATTGCTGATCCTTGGAAAGAAGGCGTAGATAAATTAGCAAATCTATTTGATGGTTTACAGGCCCTTAATCTTGCAGTATGTGCAATGGCTTCAGTTGAAAGTAATAAAGCGATTACTGTGAACTCAAGAGCTCTTCAAGAATTACCAGCAGAGAATATTGGATTATTTTTGTCTTAAGAAATTAATCCTTCTTCATTTTTATTTTTGTACATAAATGAGAAGCATATTGACACATGCTTCCATTAGATGACTATAACTATTTAAAAGGAAGCCGCAATGGATGCGAGTTTAAATAACATAGTGGATAATTCCTCCACTAAAAAGAAAAGGATCTCACTTAAAACAGCTATGCTTTTTGTCATTGCTTGTAACTTTATTTGGGCTTTTTCTCATACACTATTAGATGTCCTGAATAAGCACTTTCAGGATAAATTCAATATTTCGCATGGTGAGTCTGCTTTTATTCAAACTGCCTATTTAAGTGCCTATTTTATTTCTGCTATCCCAGTCGGCTTTTTAATGAAAAAATGTGGCTACAGAAATTCAATTATTGTAGGTTTAACACTATTTGCCGTAGGTTGTATGGGTTTTGTTCCAGCCACTCAAATTGGAACCTTTTCTGCCTTCTTAACAGCAATTTTTATCTTAGCAACAGGTCTAGCTTGTTTAGAAATAGTATGTCTTTTATATGCATCTAAATTAGGTGATCCAGCAGGTGCTGCCCGTCGTTTGACTCTCACTCAAGCATTTGGTGGTCTGGGTGGAATGTGTGGTCCAATCGTTGGTGGTGCAGTGTTTTTCATACCAGTTATGAACATGTCTGGTTTTTCTGTTGAACCTGCAACATTAACATATGCTGTTATTTCACTCCTAATCTTTGCGTTAGTTAGTTATATCATTACTTTGAAATTTCCAGAGCAGTTTCATAATGACTCATCTACAATAGCAAACAATGATAATGTCTTTGAACATTTGCCATTTGCAAAAAATAAAAACCTACATAAAGGTATGATTGGCAAATTCTGTTATACAGGAGCTCATTTCGGAATTGGTGCATTCTTCATCAACTTTGTGCTTGAACATTGGCATGGCATTACCCCAACTAAAGCTGCTTATTTCTTATCTATTGCCATGTTCTGCTACATGATGGGACGTTTCGCTGGCATCGTTGTAATGAAATTCGTTGATCCTCGTAAACTACAAATCTTTAACAGTCTAGTCTGTGCTGCTGGCTGTGCATATGTTGCACTTGGCTATGACTATTCTTCTGTAATCATACTTATTGGTTTATTTTTCTTTAAATCAACACTTTACCCAACTGTGTTCGCAATGGGTGTACGTGGTATGGGGAAAAAATCACAAATGGCTGCATCGTTGATGATTACTATGTTCGTAGGCGGTGCTGTTCTACCACTAGTAATGGGTTATATCTCGGATATGTCAAATATGGCTACAGCCTTTACTGTTCCTATGATCTGTTATCTCCTCATCTGCTACTGCGCCATAACCCAAGACTTAACAGGCTATGACCCTAAACAAGTAGCTTCTCACTAAGTTTTTATTAAGGACAAATCATGAATAGACCAAATTTACTCGCAGCGTATTGGACATTAGCGGGCAATGTTTATCCCGGTGCTCCAACAGAAATTAGCCCATTTTCACTTCAAGAGCGTGTAGAAGCTGCATCAAAAGCAGGCTGGAAAGGAATTGGTCTCGTTTTAAAAGATCTACAAGCAACACTTGAAAAAAGTAGTATTGCAAGTATCCGTCAACTTTTTAAAGACAATGATATTAAATATTTTGAACTTGAAATCTTGTTAGATTGGTATTTGACTGGAGAAGAACGTAAAATATCTGATTATGAACGTTCAAAAATGATTGAGCTTGGTGCTGAACTTGGGATGTGCAATCTTAAGGTAGGTGCTAAACCATTTGAAAACTCGCCAAACACTTTAGAGAATATGTCAGCAGAATTTTCTAAACTGTGTAAAGAGGTTGCTCAAGTTAATGCCAATGTTGCCTTAGAAATTATGCCTTTTTCACGTCTTGCGACTTTGGAAGATGGTTTGAAAATCGTTGATACTGGCGATAGTAATGGGGGCTTGTGTTTAGATATTTGGCATTTGGCGCGAGGTAATATTGATTTTCAAGAAATTAGTTCGGTTCCAGCCCATTTAATTAAATCAGTTGAATTAAACGATGCTACCGAAGAAGTTCAAGGGGATTTATTCAACGATTCTACCCACCATCGTAAATTATGTGGTCAAGGTTCGTTTGATATTCCACTTTTCTTAAATGAAATTGAAAAGACTGGCTTTACCCAACCTTATTATGGTGTTGAACTTATTTCACAAGATCACCGTATTCTTACACTTGATCAAATGGCAAAAAGTGCTTATGAAACTACCATTAATGCATTTAACCTCGTAACAGCTTAATATCCTCCTCCCAATAGTTATTTATTTAGCTATTGGGAGGCTTCGAATTCTTTCATAAATTAGAAAATTGATCACATTTCTACTTAATTTTACCCGTGGATTCAAAAGTTAAGTGCAATACATTTGTAATGGGTTGAGAAAATTAGGTGAATTATAATCATTATGATTTTTTCAACTCACAATTGGAAAGCACAACATGAAACAATACACCCAGCTTTATCAAAATGAAAGATACGCAATTTCTCGCTGTTTTAAAAGTAATAAATCAAAAGTACAATTAGCTCGTTAATTAAACCGTTCCCGTTCAAAATTTTACAGAAAAATTAACCGTAACAAAGGACAGCGTGGCTATCGACCTAAACAAGTGCATCAATTGGCTCAAAGTCGCCGGTATATTCATACTTCAAGTTTGAGACTATTTGCCTATGAGTACATTAATCATCCGTTGAAAGAGCATGGTCTCCTGAACAAATTGCTTCAGCTTTATAAGTACGTAGATAGCTCGATGCTCCATCTCATGAATGGATTTATCAGTATATTTACAGTGATAAGGCAAATGGTGGAGACTTATATAAATGTTTAAGAAGCCAAAAAAACTATAGAAAATAGGGTTTAAGAATAAGGATCGACGTGAGCAACTAGTAAATCGAATGAGTATTTATTACAGACTTAAAGAAATAGATCAACGTGAAAGTCTGGAAGATTTTGAAGGAGATACAGTCATTGGTAAAAATCACAAAGGAGTAATATTTGCCTAGGGTCTGTTGAGAATTAGCGAGAGTTAATTAAACTCGCACACAATTGAATCATGGCTTGAAAACTAGTATCTGTTTTACAACTACGCATTGCTATACGTTTAAATTCTTTTAGCTTACAGAAATAGTTTTCAATGAGATGACGCCATTTATACATAATCGTATCAAATGTCCTCGCTACTTTTCGATTAGATTTGGGTGGGATCACCACTTTCACTTTACGCTCATTTAGTTCTTGGATGAGCCAATCTGCATCAAATGCTTTATCTGCTAATAATGCTTGATAATCAATATCTTCAATTAAAGGTTTGGTTTCTACTAAATCATGATATTGACCAGGCATTAATCGAAATTTAATGAGGTTGCCTAGACTATCCACTAAGGCAAGAATTTTACAGGTCATTCCGCCTCGAGATTTACCTATAGACTGATTGAAAGTCCCCCCTTTGCACCTTGCCCATGTCGATGAACTTTAACAATCGTTCCATCAATCATGGCATATTCCAAATCAGCATCTTCATTTACAGATGCAAAAATAGTTTCAAATACGCCAGCTTTAACCCAGTCACGGTATCTTTTAAAGACAGTATTCCATTTACCAAAGTGAGGAGGCAGATCACGCCATGGACTGCCTGTACGGGCAATCCATAGGACTGCTTCTAAAAATAATCGATTATCTTTTCCACTACGACCTCGATCGGTCACTTTTCCTAGGCAAAAAGGTTCCATTTTTACCCATTAGGCATCAGTAAGTATGTATCTATCCATGATAAATAGACCTCTTGCGAAAGTCGTTATTGCAAGTTAATTCGGTTTACCAGTACAGCGATTAAGTTAATGCGTAAACCGAATCTTTTCCGTCTATTTCGATAGCGTTCACTTAATATTCTAAATGTTTTCAATTGACTATTGATGTGTTCGATCACAACTCGTATTTTTCCAAGCATTTTATTGTACTTTTTCTCAGCATCAAATAAAGGTAAATTCTTATTTTTCTTGATTGGCATCAATAACTTAAATCCCTCTTGTTCTAATCCATAGTACCCTAAATCCGTCAGAACATATTCACAATGTTTAAACTTCTTAACCGTTTTTCTTGCCAGTTTAATATCATGCTGACTGCCATTTGATACATCGATCCCTATGATTTGTTTGCTCTGCGGATGATAGATCACTTGGGTTTTTAGTGTATGTTTCTTCTTTTTACCACTGTAGAACTTACTCTGGTTTTTTTTTCGGGCGTTCTATTGAACATTCTGTCGCATCAACAATGACCCAGTTAAAGCGTTCGTCAGTTGTGGTAAGGCTCCGTTTTGGCAGAGTAAAACGTCTTGATCTCATCAAGGCATCTTCAACCTTTTTAATAGTTCGATTCACATTACTTTCAGCGATATGATAGTGTGCTGCTAACTCCAATTGAGTGCTATAATTTCGTAAGTAATTGAGCGTTAATAACAATTGATCCTCTATAGTTAAAGTATGAGGACGACCTGATTTCTTTTTAAGTGATTCTGCTTTTTCTAAAACATCGAGCATTTCAGTAAAAACTGGTCGAGGTACACCAACCAAGCGCTTAAATTCAGAATCTGAAAAACGGTTTAATTTCTCATATCTCATGAAATCTATATTGAGGCATTTTTTACTTTCGCAAGAGGTCTAATGATTTATAAAAACTGCCTATTATAAAAAACATATAATTTCATTTTTAGAAAAACTGTTTTTAATTAATATTCTTTTAAAATTAATAATCTTCTTTAAAATAAAAACTAGGAAATGAAAGAAAATATTTCAGATCTAAAGTTAATCTAAAATGGAGTTTTATAAATGAGTATATCGCAACAAATTACATTTGATCTACCTGAAGCGGTAATTCTAACAGGAACATCTTCAGGTCTTGGTGAAGCAATGGCAATTGCATTAACCCAATCTAATGTAAAAGTCTTTGGTCTTGATATTGCTGGTAAAACAGCAGCTTTAGACATTTTAGATAATTATGAACATTTCCAAGGTGATATTACCAATCCAGAGTCTTGGGCTGCTCTTATTGAAGCTGTCAAAGTAGGTAATTTTAAACATGTGGGTTTAGTACCTTGTGCGGCTGTAACTGACGTTGATCGTATTCTTGAAGTCACTCCTGATCGTATCAAAAAAGTATTTGATGTTAATATCTTAGGTACAATTCAAGCACTTCAAGCAGCATTACCCTTAATGCTTCCAAATAAGCAAGGTAGCATTGTTTTAATTGGCAGCATCTGTGCAACGTTTGGTGAACAAGGTTTACCAATTTACTCTGCATCTAAAGCTGCTGTTCGTGAATTAGCTCGTACAACATCTTTAGACTATGCTCGTGATGGGATTAAAGTTAATATTGTTAGCCCAGGTCCGATGATGGCAGGCTTATTCAAACGTCATGTAGAATCTGTAAATGATCCAAGCTTCCATCCTAAACGAGCTAATCGCCAACCGTATGGAAAAATTTTGGAAGTAGATGATGTAGCTAAAACAATCTTATTCTTATTATCTTCTGGTTCTAGTGCATTATTAGGTGCAGATCTTATGGCAGACGCTGGATTAACAACTGGTTTTGATTTTTATAGCTAAATGATCCTTATAAATAGGAGAACTAAGATCGTGTCTTAGGCTCCTATTTATTTCTCATGTATGTTTTTGATTAAACCAGCCCTCACCAAACATAAATAAACATAAACCAATAAGCATAATTCCCATTCCAATCGGCTTCCACCAGAATATTGGTCTAACAGGCATTTGGATGAGTCCCAAACTATCAATTAACATTCCCATCACTAATTGCCCAAGAATAAATAGAAACATGGTGTTAGCGATACCTAATTTAGGAGCTAAAAAAATAGAAGTAAATACAATGCTCGCACCAATCGCTCCTCCTATCCAATGCCACCATGGCTGTAAAGTAATACTCTGCGCCACACTTTGCCAATGGGTTTGTGCTAAAGCTATAGCTAACAAACATACCGTACCAACACTAAAAGAAATAAGCGTTGCGATAATAGGTTGTTCTCCTACCCCTTCACTTAATCGACTATTAACAGCTGCTTGGATAGAAAGTCCAGCACCACCTAACAATGCCATCAAAACGTAGATTAAATTCATCAGATCACCCTAATTATATAGTTTCTCTTGAACACGAGTTCCATTGATTATTATAAGAACACCAGTTTTATTAAAGCACGAGATAAAATATTAGATTAGTTATATATTTAAATGACTCATAATTCTCCTCACCATTTTTTAAATATCAGTACTGATGGATTACGTAGTTTTCTTTTAATTTATATTTAAAAAAGCCTTCATAATATGAAGGCTTTCATTATTGAGAATATTTAAAGGACAACTTCTGTCCCGTTCTTTGCAGCTGATTCAAATAATTTTGCTAATATAATAGAAATACTATGTGCTTGTGTTGCAGGAACTTGTGAAGGCTTTTTATTTAGATAAGAATCTAGAAATGCTTTTAATTCACGATCAAAATAAATTGGGTTGCCAATTTCTGCAATTTCTGGTGAATATTCTGTCTTCTTCGTTGCCCAAATTTCAGGGAAACTTGTTTCATGCCACTCAGTCCAACCTTGGGTTGTTCCTTCAACTTTGCCTGTTTGATAGAGCTTATATGATGATGGTAATGAGCGGGATGACATAATACCCTCAGTCCCATAAGCTGTCATATCCCAGCTTTCTGTCCAAGGCAACACATCCCAAGACATAAAATCAACGACCACAATTTTATCATCATAATTTAAAATAGCACCAGCAGCATCCTCTCGCGCTTCTTCACCTTTAAAACCATCAAATTTCGTAATCCGGGCATTCACAGATTTAGGCATACCAAAATGATGAATGACTCGATCAAATAAGTGGCAACCAATAACAAAAAAAGCACCGCCTAAATCACCTGATTGGCGCATGTGAGCTGTTTCTGCTTCATTGTGTGAACATCCAGCATGAGCACGTACTTGTAAAACTTTACCAATTTTACCCTGCTTTAAACAATCTTGCATTGCATTGATGGAAGGAGCAAAACGCCAACAATAGCCAACCTGCACAAAACCATTATATTTTTCTACAGCATCTACGATACGTTGAGTATCTTGTACACCTCTCCCAGCAGGTTTTTCAACTAAAACGGCCTTACCTTTTTCTAAGGCAGCAATAGTCAAGTCTGCCATTTCATAACTTTTAGAATGTACTAAGATTATGTCAATTTCAGGATTGTTTAAGATTTCTTCTTTGGTACGAGCTGTTAAATTTAAAGCACTACAGAAAGGCTCTAAAAGTTCGCTATGATCTGCGGCACCATAAATCTCAATATCTTGACGACGTTGTAGTGCTTTTACTCGTCCTGAAGTATGTGGATGGGTAATACCTAAAAGTGCAACTTTTAATTTCTCTTTTTGCAAAATAAAACTCCTGTAAAGAATTTTCCAATTTTGAATAGATGAAAGTTAGCTTTTTCTAATATGTGTATAAAGAGCTTTTAAGGAAATGATTATTTCAATTTTGAAATAATCATTTGTGAATGCTTTATCAATAATTGTTTAAAGAAGCGATAAACATATTCGATAGATTCAAGAGCGGTTATTGAATAGAGCTCCAGTAACGTTCATATTCTTTGTTTTTAAAGTCTTCGATTAAGAAATCAATAAATAATCTATTTTTAATTGGCATAAATTGCCTACTTTGAAAGGCAATATTGATCTTAAGTTCTGGAAGTTTCCAATCTGTTAGAATTGGAATAAGCCTACCTTCTACAATATCTTGATAAATAATATAAAGTGGTTGAATTAGGATTCCTGATCCGTTCAAAGCAGCTGATCGAACAATTTGGCCATCATTGGTTTCAATAACAGGATCTAATGTAAAATTTTTAATTTCATCATCTTTGCTAAAACTTAAAACTCTAGGATTATTCGCATGACTATAGAGCAAAATGTCATGATTTTGGAGTTCTTCGATAGTTTGAGGTTTGCCTTTACGTTTAATGTAATCGTATGAAGCAGCTAAGATTCGGTCTGTAGTTGCTAGTTTTCGGATAGTCAGGTTTGAGTCAGGTTCAAATTCTCTAGTCCTGATAGCAATATCAATGTTGCTATCAATAATATCATGGTAGCGATTTGCACCAACTAAATTGATTTTAATTTTAGGATAAAGTTTATTAAATTCAGGGATCAATGGAGTGATATGCATTATTGCAAATGAAATTGAGGAAGTTATCGTCACAGTCCCTTCAGGTTCAACTGCAGCATTACTGATTGAGGATTCAGCTTGATCAATTTCGGAAAGTACGGCTTTACACTTTTTATAATATTCGAGTCCTATTGTTGTCAAAGATAAACGACGGGTACTGCGTTCAATCAATCTTACATTAAGCCTACTTTCGAGTGCAGCAATATGTCTGGTTGCAGCAGCATTAGAGATATCTAATTTTTCAGCAGCTTTATTAAGTGTGCCTAGCTCCGCAACAGCAACGAATAACTCCATGCTCGTTAATCTGTCCATATAATCCCTTCCTATTATTTCCAATATGAAATAAAGATTTTCTCAACCAACATTTTATTTCAATAATTAACAGCTTAGCATGAGAAATATAGGAGTTAGATTCATTTTATGGAAAAATTATGAAAAATTTAGATGAAAGAACAATCACGCAAGCTGTTATTGAAAGAAACTCTTCTGCTTCAAATGATCGGTTAAAAGATGTCATGCACTCTTTGGTTCAGCATCTTCATTCATTTGCCCGTGAAGTTCAATTAACTGAAGAAGAGTGGGAAATTGGTGTGAAGTTCCTAACTGATGTTGGGCAAATTTGTAGCCCAACTCGTCAAGAATTCATTCTTTTATCTGACACACTTGGTCTATCCACTTTAGTAATTGCTCAAAACCACAAAAAGCCGATTGGCTGTACTGAAGCAACAGTATTTGGTCCATTTCACGTTCAAGATGCCCCACATTTAGAACTAGGAAGTAATATGAGTGCGGGGGTTAAAGGTACATCTTGGTTTGTTAATGGTGTCATCAAAGGAATAGATGGTCAAATTATTCCTAATGCCGAGATTGAAGTTTGGCAAGCAGATGATGAAGGTTTTTATGATGTTCAGAAAGAACATCTTGAACAATACCAAGGTCGTGCTGTATTCCATGCCGATAAAGATGGTAAATATCATTTTCAAACTATTGTTCCTGAAGCGTATCCAATTCCACATGATGGTCCTGTAGGAAAAATGCTTGAAGCATTAAATCGTCATCCTTGGAGACCTGCTCACTTACATTTCATGATTTCTGCTCCCGGCTATGAGCGTTTGGTAACCCATGTATTTAAAGATGCAGGCGAATATTTGGATTCAGATGCTGTGTTTGGAGTACGAACTTCACTTATTGCGGAATGGGTAAAACACGAGAGTGGAACCACTCCGAATGGTGAATACCAAAATGCGCCTTTCTATACATTAGATTTTGATTTCATTTTAAATAAGGAAAAGGTAGAGGCTGCATAATGATTAATAAAGCTTCGGCTTCTATTGAGGAAGCGCTCTCCCAAATCACCGATGGGTCAACCATCATGATTGGTGGTTTTGGTACAGCAGGCCAACCAGCTGAACTGATTGATGGCTTAATTCAACTTGGCATTAAAGACCTAACCATTGTTAGCAACAACGCAGGCAATGGCGACTATGGTCTGGCAAAGCTACTCAAAGCCAGTGCTGTGAATAAAGTCATCTGTTCATTCCCACGTCAGTCCGATTCTTGGGTCTTCGATGAACTCTATCGTGCAGGAAAAATCGAATTAGAACTGGTGCCTCAAGGCAATTTGGCCTGTCGTATTCAAGCCGCAGGAATGGGACTTGGGGCAGTCTTCACTCCAACTGGCTACGGCACGTTATTGGCTGAAGGTAAAGAAACCCGTCATATCGACGGTAAAGATTATGTCCTCGAATATCCAATCAAAGCCGACTTCGCTTTGATTAAAGCACAGCAAGGCGACCGTTGGGGCAATCTGGTCTATCGTAAATCGGCACGTAACTTCGGTCCGATCATGGCGATGGCAGCCAATGTCACCATTGCACAAGTCTCTGAAGTGGTAGAACTCGGTGATTTAGACCCTGAACACATCATCACCCCTGGTATCTTCGTTCAACATGTGGTGCAGGTACAACCTGAACCTGTTGCTGTGTAAGTAGGAGACTTTCATGAGCTATCAAAAACTCAGCCGCAACCAGATTGCTGAACGTGTGGCACAAGATATTCCCGATGGGGCTTATGTCAATTTAGGCATTGGCTTACCGACCAAGATTGCCAGTTATCTCCCAAGTGACAAAGATGTTTTCCTGCATTCTGAAAATGGCTTATTGGCCTTTGGTCCACCACCAGCAGCTGGTGAAGAAGATCCTGAGTTGATCAATGCGGGTAAAGAATACGTGACCATGCTGCAAGGCGGTGCCTTTTTCCACCATGGTGACTCTTTTGCCATGATGCGTGGTGGGCATTTGGATATTGCCGTACTCGGTGCGTTCCAGATTGCAGCCAATGGTGATTTGGCCAACTGGCATACTGGTGCACCCGATGCGATTCCTGCAGTGGGTGGTGCTATGGATTTAGCCGTGGGTGCCAAGAAAGTGTTTATCACGACAGATCATGTCACTAAGCAAGGTGAACCTAAGATTGTGGCTGAGCTGACTTATCCAGCTACAGGTTTGAAATGTGTCGATCGCATCTATACCGACCTATGTGTGATTGATGTCACACCTGAAGGCTTAAAAGTGATTGAGAAAGTCTACGGTTTAAGCTTTACTGAATTGCAGGCCATGACGGGTGCTCCATTAGTGGATGCGACACAAGGATAATTAATCTCCTCAAATCCCTCCCGACCTCCCTTTTAAAAAGGGAGGAGCTACACGGAACGGATTGAAGAAATAAAGAAGACAACCTAAGAAAGTCCCCCTTTGTAAAGGTGAGAAGCACTGCTTCGCAAGAGGGGGATTGAAAGGACAAGATGAAACATGAAAGACGCATATATCATTGATGCCATCCGTACTCCATTTGGTCGTTATGCGGGTGGACTTGCCCCAGTTCGTGCCGATGACTTGGGTGCATTGCCGATTCAAGCCTTGATGCATCGTAACCCGACTGTGGATTGGTCACAGGTCGATGATGTGATTTACGGCTGTGCCAACCAAGCTGGTGAAGACAACCGTAATGTGGGTCGTATGTCGGCATTATTGGCAGGTTTACCTGTAGAAGTACCTGCAACCACCATCAACCGTTTATGTGGTTCATCTTTAGATGCGATTGCCATTGCCGCACGTGCCATTAAAGCTGAAGAAGCCAACCTCATCATTGCGGGTGGCGTAGAAAGTATGTCTCGTGCACCTTTTGTGATGGGCAAATCGGAAAGTGCTTATGGGCGTAGCCAGAAGATTGAAGACACCACCATGGGCTGGCGTTTTATCAATCCCAAGCTGAAAGCGATGTATGGTGTAGAAACCATGCCACAGACAGCAGAGAACGTGGCACAACAATTTAATATTGATCGTGCAGATCAAGACCAGTTTGCCTTGACGAGTCAAAAGCGCACAACAGCCGCGCAAGCTCAAGGCTTTTTTAAACACGAGATCATTCCAGTGAGCATTGCTCAGCGTAAGGGTGATCCGATTGTTATCGATACGGATGAACATCCACGTGCATCGACCACACTAGAAGGTTTGGCTAAACTTAAGCCAGTCGTCACAGCAGAAGGCACTGTCACAGCGGGAAACGCGTCAGGCATAAATGACGGTGCCGCTGCTGTACTCATCGCCTCAGAAGCAGCGATTGAACAGTACAATCTAAAACCACGTGCCAAGATTATTGCATCTACAGCTGTGGGAGTTGAACCACGGATTATGGGTTTTGCTCCTGCACCTGCGATCAAGAAGCTACTAAAACAAGTCAATCTCACGATTGAGCAGATGGATGTGATTGAACTGAATGAAGCTTTTGCGGCACAAGCACTGGCTGTGACCCGTGATTTAGGTCTAGCGGATGACACGACACAAGTGAATCCAAATGGTGGTGCGATTGCGATTGGTCATCCACTGGGTGCTTCGGGTGCACGTTTAGTCACCACAGCTTTAAACCAGTTAGAACAAACCGGTGGAACCTATGCGCTATGTTCAATGTGTATTGGGGTTGGTCAAGGAATTGCGGTCATTATTCAAAGAGTAGTGACCTAGTTTTACTCGAGAGGGAGTGAATTAGAAAGGATCCATATTTGGGTCCTTTTTAATATTTGAATATGGAATAAAAGTTATTTTTAAGAATAAGAGTTTAGTATATTGGGAAATAAATTATAGAAGTTAATAGCGAGAATACTTATTTATTTAATTTTAAGCTTATGTTTTATTTTATATTTTTTTTATTTTAGTTATTCTTTCATTTTTGAAAATATAATTTCCTAAATCGTTGTTTTTTAATTTTTTTATTAAAGTTAGGATTAAATTGTATATTGAGTTATGAAGAGTGCAATTGATCAAATGGACGATATTTTAATTAAAAATCTGGAAGATGAGCGGTTCAATGCAATCGTTGAAAGACGCTATGAAGATTTTGCCAAACTGGCTCATCCTGAAATGACTTATACCCATACTAGTGGAATTACAGATTCTAAAGAGTCTTATTTAGATAAGTTATTTGGTGGTTTCTATGATTATAAATGGATTGAACACCCAATTTCTAAAATTCAAATTATTGGCGATGTCGCACTTGTTTTTGGTGAAATGCATTCAGAGTTAGTTGCCGGAAATATTCAAAAAAATCTAAAAAATAAGTCATTAGCTATTTGGAGAAAAGAAAATAGTACATGGCTTTTCTATGCTTATCAGCCTACGCCATTGCCATAAGGATATTTGAAATGAAAAATGAATTTATATATGACATCCCTCAGAGTAGAGTGATTTTTGGAGCAGGTTCCCTCAAAAATTTAAAAGCTGAAATAGAGGCCTTAGGTGCAAAAAAGGCGCTAATTTTATCCACGCCTGAGCAAGTTGGATTAGCTGAGAAAATATCAGAATTACTCGGAAATTCTTCTGTAGGGGTTTTTCCAAAGGCTGTCATGCATGTACCAGTAGAAACAGCGAAAGAAGCAGTGGCTGTAGCGAGAGAATTGGGAGCCGACTGTGCAGTTGCAGTGGGTGGAGGTTCAACTACGGGTTTAGGTAAAGCAATTGCTCTTGAGTATGATCTACCAATACTTGCTATCCCGACAACTTATGCAGGTTCAGAAATGACACCTGTATATGGAATCACTGAAAATGGGATCAAGAAAACAGGTAAAGATCCAAGAGTCCTGCCGAAAACAGTGATTTATGATCCTGAACTAACTTTAAGCTTACCTCTTGATATGTCCATCACCAGTGGGATAAATGCAATAGCTCATGCAGCTGAGGGTTTGTATGCCCAAAATGGTAATCCTATTATGTCTTTACTAGCTGAAGAAGGGATTCGTGCATTAGCTGATGGATTAAGACTTCTTAAGAAAAATGATCAAGATATTGAAGCACGTAGCTTGTGTTTGTATGGTGCTTGGTTGTGTGGATATGTATTAGGCAATGTTGGTATGGCTATTCATCATAAACTTTGCCATACGTTGGGTGGAAGCTTCAACTTACCACATGCACAAACACATACTGTCGTCCTTCCTCATGCAATCGCGTACAACGAAAAAGCAGTACCTGAGGCAATGGAGCGAATTAAACGAGCATTAGGCGCAACTGAAAGTACCGCTGCAAATGCACTCTTCGATCTCGTTTCTGAGTTAGAAGGACCTACTACATTGTCTGAGCTAGGTTTAACCGAAGCTGGATTAGATAAGGCAACGGAGATTGCATTATCTAATCCGTACTGGAATCCAGTACCTATCGAAAAAAATGCAATTCGTCATTTATTACAGAATGCCTTTGAAGGGATTCGTCCTAACTAAATTCGTCAATTCTTAATTAACGAGTGTATTACAGCTGATCTATTTATTTAGGTCAGTTGGATAATTATGCCTAAAAAATGGAATTTTAAAATGAAAAAGACGCTATGGATGTATAGTGCTGCACTACTTGTATCTTCACAATTTGTATCTGCAGTAGAAGTGAATGGATATTTCCGAACAGGTATGGGAGGGACAGATCATGGGGACATGCAAGAATGTTTTAAGCTTACAGGTGCTCCATCAAAATATCGATTAGGTAATGAATGTGAGCAGTATGGAGAGATATTTGCATCACAAGAATTAGCCGAGCTTTCGGATCATTCGAAGATTAGTATCAATGGTATGATGCAGTTTTATAATGACTATGGAAAATCTTTAAAATTTAGTGGGGATAGTGGCTATACCAGAATGAACCAAATTTATATAGATTGGACTAACGTTTCATTCTTGAATGGTGGTAATTTTTGGGCTGGACGTCGTTACTATAATCGAAATGATATAAACATGTCTGATTTCTTTTATTGGAATGAAAGTGGTACAGGTTTTGGTATTGATCATTATAAATTAGATAATTTTGCATTAAGTTATGTTTTTTCAAGAAAAGACGATTTGTTCCAAGATAAATATATCAATAGACATAATTTCACAGTGAGCGATATTAAATTAAATGAAACAAATAAATTGAATTTAGGCGTGTCTTATATTGATGATGACAATGATGGTTTGGCATTTACTATTCAAAATATTACATCAAATGTCCTTAATGGTAAAAATACTATTGCATTTCAATATGGTGAAGGACCAGGTATCGGGCTTGGTTATACTGGAGATGTAAGTCTAAATCGTGACAATACTGCAATCCGTATACTTGATATATTAGATTGGCAAAGTCCGAATAAAGTAATTAATGGGCAAGCTCAGATACTTTATCAAATTAATGATTACGAACAACAAGAAAATGCAAAGTGGCTATCTATCGGTACTCGAACATCATATGTAGTAAGTGATCATTTTAAGTTAACTGGTGAGATTGGTTATGATCAGATCAAACAAGGTGATGAAACTCGTGATTTGACAAAGATAACATTTGCCCCAACATTTACTCTCCATGGGAATGGATACAATGATCGACCTGAGCTGCGACTGTATTATACATATGCTTTTTGGAATGCATCTGAACAAAGGATGAGGGATTTGGTAAATCCAAATAGTAGTTTTTATAATACGTCCAGTGGTTCAAATATTGGAGTTCAATTAGAACATTCATGGTAATTAATACTTAAATTACTTTAAACCAATTTTTGAGGGCTTCTTTATAATTTTCGAATGAAGAAGCCTGTATTGAATTGTAATGTGTACTGATTTTATTGAAGAGAGTGTATTTAAATTTAGGAGTCAAATCTAATACTCCTTATCATAGTATGTTGCTTGAAACTATGAAGAGAAAACTTAGCTAGAGGTGGTTCCACTTGTTTGAACAACTAAAAGCGTATTTATAAGTGATATTCCGCTCTAGTTAAGCCACCTTGTTTTGTTGGGGTAGCTGATCATAGTAAAACTCATTTGGTGTCATTTTGTCTAGACTTGAATGA
>NZ_VOYT01000027.1:0-20992 GCF_013420145.1 Acinetobacter sp. YH12021 | reverse complement strand
CGCCTTACAAAACTGTAAAGCGTATATTGCAAGAACGGACTGACCGCTACAAGTCGGAACTGACCGACTCAGGCTCTAGTTACACGCTTGGCAACAAGACATTAACAGAGTGCGAATTAGTCCTTGACTATGTTTGAATACATTTTAAGGAACAGGAACCATGAATACTGTTGCAGTCCTGAAATTAACATTACATCATGTTGTCGTTGGATACTTGGCAGGATTTCAGAGCGGAAAAAATATTCTGGTTTTCAGAGATTCTTTTCACTTGGATCAGCAACGTCCGACCTTGAGCTTGCTTACTTCCCCTTTATATCCTCAAGCGGATAAGATTTTAGAAAAGACCTATGTTACACATCAGCGCTTACACCCCTTGCTATCAAATCTGCTACCAGAAGGTGCATTACGCGAACTCATAGCACAAAGCCTCAAAATACATATAGACAATGAATTTCAGTTATTGGCAGCTTTAGGTCATGACTTACCTGGGGCACTGATTGCAACCCCAGTAGATCCAGAAGAAATCCCAGATGGAATAAAATTTAAGCTTCAGATCTCGAATCCAGATCAGATATTAAAACAAGAGATTCGGACAAATAATAAGTTTTCCTTGGCTGGCGTCCAAATGAAGTTTTCCATGAAAGCCAAAGATGGGCGTTTTACATTAGCACAGACAACGGAATCCAGCCTACTCGGTGATTGGATTGTCAAAACTCCTTCTACCAGACATGCTTTTGTTCCGCTGAATGAATACTCTATGATGATCCTTGCCAAAATGGTCGGAATAGATATCCCAGAGATTCGTTTGGTAGATATGGCACTCTTACAAGACCTTCCACCATTAAATCTACCCCAAGAGCAATATGCTTTTGCAATTAAGAGATTCGATAGGCAGAGTACTGCTAATACTACAGAGCTTATTCATATTGAAGATTTTGCTCAGATCTTTGGTTCATATCCACACCAGAAATACAGCACCACAAATTATGAGCAGATCGGTAAGATCATTTATCACTATTCAGATAACAAAATTTTTGATATTCAGCAATTTGCCAGCCGTTTACTCGTCAATATTTTACTCGCCAATGGAGATGCACACTTAAAGAACTGGAGTATGATTTATCACGATAAAACAACGCCAAGATTATCCCCTGCATACGATATATTGATGACAAGTGTATATATTGAAAATAAGCGTCATTTCGCCTTAAATCTTGCCAAAAATAAAGATTGGTATTTAGCTGAGATGAAACACTTTGAAGAATGGGCTGAAAAAGTCGGTGTTCCATGGCGTGTTATTGAAAAACAACTTCACGCGATCATGGACAAAGCACGGTCAGTATGGCCAGTGCTATTACTAGACTTACCTATGATTCCTGCTCATAAAGAAAAATTAAGAGAACATTGGAAAAAATTGCATCCAGACTTTCAGATACTTACAGATGATTAGGGTAATCTGAAACCAAACTAAAATTTCTCAAACAAGTTCATCACGTCATTTTCCGTCAGTTTCGCTTCGCCCTCATGATCGGTACTTAGAATAGAGTGTGCCAGTTCTGCTTTATTTTGCTGTAAGGCAAGAATTTTTTCTTCTATGCTTTTATTGGTAATCAGCTTATACACAAATACTGGCTTGTCCTGTCCAATCCGCCATGCACGATCTGAAGCTTGATCTTCAGCAGCAGGGTTCCACCATGGATCATAGTGAATGACCGTATCTGCGGCAGTTAGATTCAAACCGACCCCTCCTGCTTTCAGACTGATTAAAAATACCGGCACTTGTCCAGACTGAAACGCTGTAATGACTTCATCTCGCTTTTTGGTCTTTCCAGTCAGCTTCACATAGCCAATTTCTGCGTGATGGAACTGTTGTTCAATCAGTTCCAACATTGAGGTAAACTGAGAGAAGATAAGAATTTTTCGCCCCTCTTCCACCATTGGAACGACCATATCCATCAACTGTTCAAGTTTGGCAGAATGCGCCTGTCCAATTTTCACTGAATCCAGCTTTAGTAAGCTAGGATGGCAGCACACCTGACGTAGCTTCAGTAAGGCATCTAAAATTTGAATTTGACTACGTTTAAAGCCTTTTTCTGCCACAATTTTCTGAATGCTTGCCTGCATCGTGGCACGAACAGCCTCATATAACTTGGATTGCTGGTCATTCATATCAATATTGACTTCAATCGTGGTTTTTTCTGGCAACTCTTTGGCTACGTCAGTTTTCAAGCGACGTAAAATGAAGGGCTTAATCCGGTTGACCAACTTTTGTCTTAACTGCTCATCACCGCGCTTTTCAATCGGATGACGGTACTTTTTATTAAAAATTTCTTGTGAATATAAAAATCCTGGCATCAGGAAATAAAATAGTGCCCACAGTTCACCCAAATGATTTTCCATCGGGGTACCTGTTAGACACAAACGATGTCGTGCTTTTAATTGGCGTACTACCTGTGCAGCTTTGGCACGCGGATTTTTGATATTCTGCGCCTCATCCAAAATGAGTTGATGATATTCATATTGCTTTAGTTGTTCTTCATCTCTCGCTAGAAGCGGATAGGTGGTTAACACAATATCATAGTGCGGAATCTGCTCAAAATTCTGATGGCGGTCGGGCCCCTGTAGCAGCAATACCTTGAGCTCAGGGGTAAATTTCTCCGCTTCTTTGAACCAGTTATGCATCAGCGATGTGGGTGCAACAATTAAGGCGGGACTGTCCTGCAAATATCCAGCCTGCTTTTCCATGAGTAAATGGGCTAAAGTTTGTGCTGTTTTCCCCAAGCCCATATCATCTGCCAGAATCCCGCCATGCTGGGTTTCCCTTAAAAACTGTAACCAGCCTAAGCCCTGCTGCTGGTATGGACGCAACTCCCCCTGAAAACCTTGTGGTGTCGGCAGTTGTTGCTGATAGCCTTGTTTGAATTTCTGTACAAATTGCTGCAGGCGATCACTGACCTGCCATGTCATCCCAAGATTATGCTGCAATTCTAATAATTGACTCGCATCATAGCGATCAATACTGCGCTCTTCTTGCTGTAAAATGCTCTGCAGATGCAATAATACCGGCTTAATATCCCTAGCGGATAGCGCCAAATCAGGTTGATCAACTGCAGTTTTCACGGTGAAAATTTGACTGTCATGCAGATGAATAAAAGTCCGCGGATCAAGTAAATCAGGATTTACTCGCACCAAAGCTACGAGCGCATCAAGTAAATTATAAGAATTGCCTGCACTGTCTTGAACCGTCGCCCCGATATTGAACCAGTCCTGCTGGCCTTCAGATTCAGTGATAGAAATATTTAAATTTTCAACATATTGCAGGTTAAAGGGGCTGTGTTCCAGATGCTCTATCTGCCAGCCCATCAACTCAATTTGATTGATGGGCATCAGCTGTTTGATCCAGTCTCCATAGAAAGCAAAAACCATAGAATCGAGACGTTGTTTATCCAGTTTTAATTGCTGGTCATAACTAAGATCTTTCACCCACTTCAGTGATTCGACCAATAGCTGTAAACGCTGGATTGACTGTTGTTCCTGAACTAAGTCCCGAAGCTGTCGCACCATTTTGTCATGCTGCTCACCAATGAAACTGTCACCTGATGTACCTGCTTTAATTCGCCCGCCTGCATAGGAGAATTCAATTTCAGCACAAACAGACTCTTCCCATTTCCAATCAAATTTATCTAAAACACCGAAGCGTAAAATTGGCTGGGGACTACCCTCAAGGACATCAATATGCTGAATAGACTCGGGCTGAGGCAGATTTTTCACGTCTGAATATTGATGAGTCAGTTTCTCAAACTCTGGCAAGAGCATAGATGGAAGATCAGGCATCTGTAAAAAATGGTACAGAAGATTTGCCGTATATTCACCATATAACTGGCCCACCGTGTTCTGTTGAATATCCACATAACACGGTGGCTGGCTAGCGAGAATTTGGATATGTGGATTTGATTTTAAATCGAGTCGAATATCACCATTGACCAATTCAATATTTAAATGCTCTGTCTGTTTGTTTACACCTTGTTGCCAGATCAGTTCGATGTGATAGCCTTGTTCTGACCATTGAAGTGCAGTATGGCTCTTTTTTTGCCAGTACACATCGCCACTTTGAATAAAAGATTTGAAATGCTCCAATAAAATTCCGGAGATATCAAGATTGCTTTGATAAAAACGTTCGTCACTGTTTATTTTGGCATAATAATAAATCTGGTTAAATAATTGTCGTTTTTGTTCAGGTAAAGTCAGATGCTTTCTGGTGATATTTTCATATTGGGTATAATAACTTTCCCCCGCAATTGAGCCGTTTTTATTGCGTCTGGCCTTCTGAACATCAACTGTCAATTTCTTTAAGCTGACAGACTGATCTAACAGGTAAATTAAATAATTGTTTGTTTTGACAGATTGCTCTGGTTCAGTCTGTTGTAAATACCGTTTAAAATCATTCAACCAGCGCTGTGCCTGATCATCCCCCCGTAGGCGTTTTGCGATTCCCTGCGGGGATTGAGAGTCAGCATAACGCTGCTGAAATTCCTGGCGATATTCCTGAAAGAATAACCGCGCTAAAGCAGCAGCATGTTTACAGTTATATCCAACCGGACAAGTGCAGTCGTCATCGATTAAACGGTCTTTTTGGGGATTATAGGTAATTGCAGTATCGTAATAATCTGTCCCTTCAATTTGGGCATACATCGTAACCCCGTCTTTTTCCTCAAAGAACTCAATCGTTTCCCTATCAATGCGTTTAGCTTGACATACTCCCCCCACTTTCGTTTTCACTCAAGTGGGGGATTCTAAAAGCAAAGCTCTTAGGCGACTTCCTCACGGATTTCGCTTGCTTTCTGCTTCTTAGGGCGACCTTTACCGCATCCACCCTCCACAGACAAAACGGCATGTCCTGCCGACAATATATTACGAGATGCGTTTAAATCCGCATTCGCAACATAACCGCATCCGACACACTCAAATTTAGCTTGAGTTTGTCGGTTTTCTTTTGCTACATGACCACATTCACAGCAGGTTTGACTTGTGTACTTCGGATCAACTTTTACAAGTAATCCACCTCGCCATTGTTGCTTATATTCCAACATACTAACGAGCATGCCCCAACCTTGATCTAGGATTGATTTGTTTAAGCCTGACTTAGCTTTTACATTCTTTCCTTGATTTTCGATTGTGCCACTTGCTGACTTCGACATATTTGCTACTTTTAAATCCTCAACAGCAATCATTGCGTGGTTTTTGCTGAGCGTTGTAGTGATTTTTTGCAAGTAGTCATGACGAATATTGGCAATGTGATGATGTAGTTTATTGATTTTAAAATTCAGTTTTTTCCAATTTTGACTAAATTTAACTTTCTTTCTCTGCTTCCGTTGAAGTCTAGCTAATTTAATCTGATTGGTTTTAAAGCTATTGATCGGGTCAAAGACCTGACCATTTGAGGTAGTGATTAATTTCTTAACACCAAGATCAACACCAATCGCTGATTTTGATGGGTGGATCGGCATTTCAGTAAGTTCTGTTTCAGTACAGAATGAAACGTACCAACGTCCTGACACCTTACTGATCGTCACATTTTTTATTGTGCCTAGAATCTCTTGCGACTTCCTGAATTTAATAACACCTACGCCATTAGGGAGTTTGAGTTTATTTCCTTTAACCCAACAGTATTTATCGAATTGTACAAGGCGAATGGAATCATAACCGTCTGATTTTTTCTTAAATCTAGGCATAAGTGGGCGCAACTCAACCTCAGTACCATAAGCCAATTTAAAAAATTTAGGTTTCTTAGGTTTGCGCTTTTTTTCTTTTAGTCGAGCATGTTCTTTAGGGTTGAAAAACTTCCCCCATGCTGATGCAAGATCACGAACTTTTTGTTGAAGTGACACAGCATTTGAATTTCCATCTAAAAAGCTAAACTGAGGATTCTTTTTCAGTGCTGTTATCTTTTTTACTAGATTCACCGCATTAATGTGTTTATTTTGAGCAAACATTTCAAATGAAATTGCTAATATTTGATTCCAAACAAAGCGTGCAGAGCCAACGAGATTATTTAAAATAACCTCTTGCTCGACATTAGGCTCAAGCCTAAATTTATACGCTTTGTTGATTTTCATTAATGAGTGTGTATCTGTTAATATGGTGCTGATTCTAACATTTTAGGTATATTTTTTCAATGAGTGAGATATATAAAAACAGACATTCAGCCTTTAATCTTCATGTTCATTTAGTTTTTATAACGAAATATCGAAAAAAAATACTAGGTGAGTTGCATCATAAATATTTCAATGAGTGTGCAACTGAAATATGTAAAGATTTTGATGCTGAATTAAAGGAATGTAATGGTGAATCCGACCATGTTCACATGCTTATTCAGTATCCACCAACGGTACAGTTAAGCAAATTGGTTAATAATTTAAAGTCTGTAACAAGTAGAAGAATGCGAAATGAGTTTTTAGACTTGAGAGGGAATTATACAAAACCTGTTTTATGGTCAAGATCATATTTTGCAGGGTCTTGTGGTGGTGCGCCTTTGGAAATAATCAAACAATATATTCAGAATCAACAAGGTTGAAATTTGTGAAATTCACCTCCACCCTGACTGACGGGTGGAGTCCTCTTTCACTTGGAGATAGTAGCCGAACGGCCCAACCTGAGCATAACTTGGATTCACTCAAAAGGAATATTGTAAATAAAGACTACTTTTTGCATAAACATTCAAAGCCAAACCTCAATATGTCTACATCATCACAGCATGCATTTCCCACACATATTGACTGCGCATCAATTGCTTTAATTGTTTAAGGTCTTGATATTTTTCCAGTATCTCTTGCGCTCGAGCCAGTTTTTGTTGAACATGTCGATAGTCTTGCTCATATTTTCGATACAAATCCTGCACTTTAATTTTACGGTTAGAATATAAAAACTGACTCCAATTAAAAGAGTAAATAATGTCATCTACTTGCATTTGCAAAGTTTCTAACTGTTCTTCTAAAAGCAGGTTATACGCTTTTAATTGTTGATTGGCGAAAGACAAATTATGCTGCTGACCCAACTGAATTTGCAAATTTAACAATGTCAATAAATCATTGGCTTCATAAGCCTGATTGGCTTGCTGCATCAATACGGTTTTTTCTTGTTTTTTCTGCTCATCTTGCTCACGATCTGGGTGAATCCACGCTGTAATTTTTAAGTAAATCGCTTTAATGGACTGATTTGCTAGTTTCTTGGCTTCTTCACGCTGTTGCTGTTTTTTTGCTGCTTTGGCTTTTTCACGGGCAATTTGCTGTTCGGCAAAAGCTTTTTGCGCACTACTCAACTGACTTAAAAAATCCAGCTCCTCTTGTTCTTGCATTTTTTGTTCAAATTTTTTTATAAAGTCATCTAAATCTAATGGATCATGCTGAAAATCAAAAAAATCTAGATCTAGGTCATATTCTTCACAAAGAAAATGCTTCAAACTTTCTAGCTTGAGCTGTGCCAAGCGCTCTTGTTCAGACTCATCATGTTCAAAACTATTTTGTTCACATTGTTCAACATTTTCGTCTTCTGACTCTGTTGCTGTTTTAGCTTCAGATCTTAAATCCACATCATCTGTGTCTAGCAATTCAATATGATGCCCATAACTGTTCAGCAATTCTGTTAAAAACTGAACTTGTTCGGTAGACATCTGCTGCGAATCCAAAAGTTGTAAACTGAGTTGCTCAATTTTTTGATCCAGCTTAGTTTGCTGGGCTGCCGTCACTTTTTGTTGTTTTTGCTGAAGCAATTGTTGAATTTGCTGAAATACAACTTCACGCAATTGCGCATAAGTCGGTAAAATTTCACGGCTGGCACGTGCCTGAATATCGGCTTGTGCGGTCTGCCATTCATTCAAACGTAGCTGTTCCTGCTCAATTTTTTGGCATAGTTTCTGAAATTTTTTCTGTGGCGCAGAAAGTTTCTGCTCTGGCTCTAAAGTACTTTTCTGTAATTCCATCTTCAATCATATCGAACACATAAGTCTGAGCCGTATTTTAACCAACTTCTTACTCATTAAAAACGCCTTTGCCCATCACCACATCTTTTCTCATCCATAGTCTTTGACCTGAAACATCTTCAAGCAATTGATCTTCCATTCTATACAGCACATTACACACAGTTCGATTATCATAGGCAGCAATACGATTTTTCCAAATATTTAGGACAATACATGAGCACATTAACCTGTTTTAAAGCCTATGACATTCGCGGAAAATTGGGCACAGAACTCAATGAAGAGATTGCCTATAAAATTGGTCGTGCTTACGGACAAATTTACCAACCCAAAACCGTTGCGATTGGTTGCGATATTCGTCTTAGCAGCGAAGGCTTAAAGCAAGCCACCATTCGTGGTTTAAATGATGCAGGGGTCAATGTGCTCGACTTGGGAATGACAGGCACAGAAGAAGTTTATTTCGCGGCTTTTCATTTAGATGTGCAAGGTGGCATTGAAGTAACCGCCAGCCATAACCCCATGGACTACAACGGCATGAAGTTGGTACGCGAAAATGCGCGCCCGATTAGTGCCGATACAGGCCTAAAAGACATTCAGGCTTTGGCAGAATCAGGCGAATTCACCCCTGTTGAACACAAAGGCAGCACTCAAAGCTACAATATTTTGCCTGAATTTATTGAACATTTAATGACGTATATCGAGCCTAGCAAAATTCACCCAATGAAACTGGTCATGAATGCAGGCAATGGCGCTGCAGGACATGTGGTCGATGCGATTGAAGAAAAATTTAAAGCCCTGAATATCCCTGTTGAGTTTGTCAAAATTCATAATGATGCCGATGGCACCTTCCCCAATGGTATCCCGAATCCAATTTTAGTGGAAAACCGTGACAGTACTCGCAATGCCGTATTAGAGCATCAAGCCGACATGGGCATTGCGTGGGATGGTGACTTTGACCGCTGTTTCTTGTTCGATGAAAAAGGCCAGTTTATTGAAGGCTATTATATTGTCGGCTTATTGGCACAGGCGTTTTTGCTCAAACAAGCAGGCGAAAAAATCGTGCATGACCCACGCTTGGTTTGGAATACCTTTGATGTGGTCGCACAATATCAAGGTGAAGCAATTCAATCTAAATCTGGACATGCCTTTATTAAAGATGTGATGCGTGAGCACAATGCCGTTTACGGCGGTGAAATGAGCGCACACCACTATTTCCGTGATTTCGCCTATTGTGACAGCGGCATGATTCCCTGGTTATTGGTGCTTTCGGTATTGTCTGAAACAGGACAATCACTATCAAATCTAGTCGAAGAAATGATTGCCAAATTCCCATGTTCGGGGGAAATTAACTTTAAAGTGGCCGATACTCAAGCCACCATCCAAAAAATCTTTGAGCATTATGCTAGCCAAAACCCAGCAATTGACCAAACCGATGGCGTGAGTCTTGACTTTGGGGCATGGCGTTTGAATGTGCGTGCGTCAAATACTGAACCTTTATTGCGCTTAAATATTGAAAGCCGTCGTGACCACAATCCCCGCCCGATGCAGGACTATGTGGATGAGTTGACGCAATTGATTCAAGCTTAATCTGAAAAATTAAAATAATATAAACAATGGGAGTCAAAACTGACTCCCATTTTATATGCCCTAAATTTTGTGGCTGAGTGTATGGCTAGAATGATTAATTTTGACGATAACCATTCGGATTCTGCTTTTGCCAGTTCCAGCTATCAGTCAACATATCTTCTAGGCCATATTGTGGTGTCCAGCCCAGTTCTTGCAAGGCGCGGCTATTATCTGCAAAAGATATCGCCACATCGCCTTCACGACGTGGTGCAAACTCAAATGGAATCTGCACACCATTGACCTGTTCAAAAGTATTCTTCACTTGCAGCACCGAAATTCCATTACCCGTACCAATATTCCAAGCACGGCAACCCTGGGCAGTCAAACGGTTATTCAAGGCACATAAATGCGCGTTGGCCAAATCGACCACATGAATATAATCTCGCACACCAGTACCATCTGGTGTGGCATAATCCTGCCCAAAAATTGACAGTTTTTCACGACGTCCCACCGCCACTTGGGTCACATAAGGCATTAAATTATTTGGAATACCTTGTGGGTCTTCACCTATGCAGCCACTTTTATGTGCCCCCACAGGATTAAAATAACGCAATAGCGCAATCGACCAACGTGCATCGGCAAGGGCTGCTTTTTGTAAAAGCTGTTCTACAATTAGTTTGGTATAGCCATAGTTATTGCTTGGCATGCCCGTTGGCATCTCTTCATGTAACGGCGAAATATTGGCTTCATCATATACTGTAGCCGATGAACTAAACACCAGTTTAAACACATGCGCGCGTTGCATCGCCTGGATCAAGCTAATTGAACCCGCAATATTGTTGTCAAAATAGCTCAGTGGAATTTGTTGGCTTTCTCCCACTGCTTTGAGTCCTGCAAAATGAATCACTGCATCAATTTGATGTGCAGCAAACACAGCATCCAAAGCAGCAGCATCACGAATATCACCCTGAATAAACTGCAAGGTTTTGCCCGTCAGTTGCTGCACCCGCGCCAATGACTCTGCCGAGCTATTGGACAAATTATCTAGCACCACCACGCTGTGCCCTGCATTCAGCAACTCAACACAGGTATGTGAACCGATATAGCCCGCACCGCCTGTGACTAAAATATTAGCCATCTATTTTTCCTAATAAAATTTTTAATAAACCTTGGGTCGATGCATCTAATGCCGATAAATCCTGTTGCTGCCCATTTAAAATAGGCAAGAGCTGATTAGCAATTTCCTTGCCTTTTTCTACGCCCCATTGGTCAAAAGGATTGATATTCCACAATACTGATTGCACAAAAACTTTATGTTCATAAAGGGCAATCAACATGCCTAAGCTATACGGATTGAGTTCTTGCAATAAAATACTGCTACTTGGCTGATTACCACTGTACTGCTTATATGCCGCTAAGCCATCTAATTCCTGCTGATCTAAAGCCTGATTACCAAAGGCCAAAAGCCGCGACTGCGCCAAGCAGTTGGACAAGGCCAAATGATGCTGCTCTACCAAAGCCTCAGCATTTTCAGCATAGGTAAATTGATTGGCATTATAACGCTGCACAGGGGCAATAAAATCACAGCTGACCGCATGTGTCCCTTGATGCAACAATTGATAGAACGCATGCTGTGCATTCGGCCCGACCTCACCCCAAACAATCGGGCAAGTATCGACGCTCACCGCCTCGCCATTACGCTGAATCGACTTGCCATTCGATTCCATTTCTAATTGCTGTAAATACGAAGCGAAGTATTTTAAACGTCCATCATAAGGCAAGACCGCATGAGTCTGAATATTTAGGAAATTATTATTCCACACCCCCAGCAAGCCCATCAGCACTGGGATGTTCTGATCAAATGCAGCCGTTTGAAAATGCTGATCAACCGCATGTGCACCTGCTAAAAACCGCTGAAAACCCGCAACGCCAATGGTCAGGGCAATCGGTAAGCCAATACACGACCATAACGAATAGCGACCACCCACCCAATCCCACAGCAAGAGCTGATTTTCAGGACAAATGCCCCAAGCGGTCATTTTATCTGCTTTGGTCGACACTCCAATAAAGTGATGTTTCAGAATTTGCGCATGTGTACCCAAGGCCTTTTCCAGCCATTGTTTCACCGTTTGCGCATTGGATAAGGTATCAATGGTGCCAAAAGACTTGGAAGAAATAATAAATAAAGTGGTTTCAGGACGCAGACGATGCAGCAATTCGGATAGCTGGCTGCCATCCATGGTAGACACAAAATGTACATTTAGTGGTTTTTCAGTTGCCACTTTAAAATCAGATAAGGCTTGGGTCACCATCAACGGGCCTAAATCTGAGCCACCCACACCAATATTGACCACATCCTGAATCACTTCACCCGTGGCACCACGGTATTGGCCTGCATGGATTTTTTCCACCAAGGCATACATACGCTCAAGCTGGGTATGCACTTGCTCAGTCAATGCAGCGTAAGCATCGGTCTGATCGGAAGCACTTGCTGCTGGGCTGATCGCAGGCAAACGCAAGGCCCAATGCATCGCATCGCGGTGTTCGGTATAGTTGATTTTCTCTGAGGCCGTTGCCGTTGAAAATAAACGTTGAATCCACTCAGCAAGCTGACTCTGCTGTGCAAACTGAACCAGGGTCTCTAACACCTTGGCGTCAATCCGATGCTTGCTATAGTCAAACAGCACACTGTCCAAAGCCACCGAGAAACGCTGAAAACGCTGCGGATCTTGAGCAAATAGCTGATTTAAATGCAGCTGCTGAAACTGTTGCTGTAATTGTTGTAACTGTGGCAAGGCATTGTCACTTTGGGAGAACGAGTTTTGCGTCTGTGGCATTGTGCTACGAATCATTAGCGACCGACTCCCATATAAGCAAAACCTTGTGCCTTCACAAATTCAGGATCATAAATATTGCGACCATCCAAAATCAGTGGATGCTGCATCTGCTTTAATAAAGTTGGATAATCCAAACTCCAATATTGTTTCCACGCAGTCAACACACATAATGCCGATGCCCCCTCTACCGCTTGATATTGGTCTGCGCATAAAATCAGATCATCACGCTGACCATACTGTGCCACAATTTCAGGCAAGGCTTGTGGGTCATGCAATTTGACTGTCACACCCTGCGCCCACAAAGCAGGCAACATCACATGAATGGGAGAATGTTGCACCCGTGCAGTATTTTCTTTAAAAGCCGCGCCCCAAATCGCCACAGTTTTGCCGTTTAAATCGCCCTGATAATAATTCCAAAGCTTTCTAAACAAGAGTTCTTTTTGTTGTTCGTTAATGTCCCAGACCTGCGCCAACAGCTGACTTTTCACCCCTGTGGTCGATACGGTACTGGCAAGGGTCAAAATATCATGACTAAAGTTTTCACCACCAAACCCCGCACCAGGATACATATACGATGCACCAATACGGCTATCTGCCGCCATGCCTTGACGTACATGTTCAATATCAATCCCAAGTTTTTCTGCCACCACTGCCAAGTCATTGATATAACTGATACGAGTCGCCAACATGCCTGAAATACTCAGTTTGGTAAATTCTGCATCCAACACGGGCATAAACAGATATTGCTGTGCACGGGGAAATAAAGGGCGGAGTAATTCTTTGAGTTTGACTTGTGCACGTTCATTTTCACAACCCACCGTGAGTTGCTGTGCACGGGTCATACTTTGAATAGCATTGCCCTCTTGAATCATGTCGGGCAAATACATCCAGTCATCTTGTGGCAAGATTTTTTGCAGGCGCTGTGTGCCATTTAAACCCAAAGTCGAGGCATTGATCATCAATTTAGGGTGAATGATCGGACGTTGTTGCAACTGCCCCAAAACGGTTAAGGCGTGTGCTTCTTCAGTCGGGTTCAAACTGAGTAGATACACATCCACATCTAAAGGCAATGCAGCAAAATCACAATAGTGTAAAAAGCCCTTGCTGCATTGTTGTTGTAATAACAGGCTCAAGGCTTGGTCTTGAAAGCTGAGATGTTGCTGTTCGAGTGGATGGGCAACATCCTGAAAGATATCGCACCAAGAGACTTGATGCCCACATTCTGCCAAGAGTGCAGACATCACGCCTGCATAGAGGGTTTTTCCAAAGACTGCGACTTTCAAAATGTGTTCCTGCGGTATTGGGTTAACAGTGTTATTTTGTTTCTATCTTGAGAGGAATTTTCATCACCCTCAATTTTTACACCTTAAGACTCTAGCTTTAATTCTTCAATCAAGGCTTTAAAATCATCGCCTAACTTTGGATGATCTAGCCCATAATGCAACACTGCTTTTAAGTAACCCAACTTACTGCCACAGTCAAAAGTCTGACCTTGCATACGGTAAGCTTCCACCACACTATTTTGCTGCAACATGGCAATGGCATCGGTCAATTGAATTTCATTGCCTGCCCCTTTAGGGGTGTTTTCGAGCAAGGTCATAATTTCTGCAGGCAAGACATAACGCCCCACCACCGATAAATTAGAAGGTGCCGTGCCTACTGCAGGTTTTTCGACAATGCCTTGCATCACGGCACTTTCACCTTCTGCGGGTGCAGCGGCTACATCGACAATACCGTATTGATCGACCAGATGATCTGGTACTGCTTCAACCATAATCTGTGCAGCATTGCTTTGCTCAAAACGCTGAATCATGCGTGCCAAGTCATTTTGTGCAGCATCATCTTTAACCAATACATCGGGTAACAGCACTGCAAAGGCATCATTGCCCACTACAGATTTAGCACATAAAACCGCATGCCCTAAGCCTAAAGGTTGTGGCTGACGTACACTCACCACACTGACATGTGCAGGTAAAATTTCGGTAATTTCTTTGAGCAAATCTAGTTTTTGTTTTTGCTCCAAAGTTGTTTCTAACTCAAAGTTACGGTCAAAGTAGTTTTCAATGGAGGCTTTAGAGGAATGGGTCACCAAAATAATTTGCTCAATCCCTGCTGCCACTGCTTCGCGCACCACATATTCAATCGCAGGACGATCGACCACAGTCACCATTTCTTTAGGGATAGATTTACTGGCAGGCAGAAAACGGGTGCCTAAACCTGCAACGGGTAAAATGGCTTTTTTAATCATCTCAGATACCTAATTTCACACAAATTTTTTAGTTAAATTTTACTCATCAACAAGTTGAACTGACTTACTTCAACTTAGTTTTTGAAATTTAGTTCACCTTAATTTCTGTCCCACGCACATAACCATCCACATAGTGTTCAAGCTGTGCTAAAGCCCAGTCGATATCACTTTGAATTGCGGTTAAGTCATGCATACGCTCAAACACCATCAGCAATTCATCCAACGGATACATTTTTTCATAAGAACGCAAAATACGACTGTGCTGGGTCACTTCGGTATTATCGGCATCAATCAACAATTCTTCGTAAAGTTTTTCGCCTGGGCGTAAGCCTGAATATTGGATTTCAATATCACCTTCCTGGCTGCCTGTTTCTCGTACTTTTAAACCACTTAGTGCAATCATTTGACGGGCCAAGTCCTGAATGCGAACAGGCTCCCCCATATCCAGCAGGAATACATCGCCCCCCTGACCTAAAGCACCCGCCTGAATGACCAATTGTGAGGCTTCTGGAATGGTCATAAAGTAACGGGTGACTTCAGGATGAGTCACGGTAATGGGTCCACCTTTGGCAATTTGCTGTTTAAACAACGGCACCACCGAACCCGATGAACCCAAGACATTCCCAAAACGGACAATGCTAATTTGGGTCTGATCTTGCGCTTCTGCCATCGCCTGACAATACAATTCTGCCATACGTTTAGACGCCCCCATGACATTGGTTGGACGCACGGCTTTATCGGTAGATATGAGTACAAAGGTTTCTACACCTGTTTTGACCGCTGCATTTAAGCTAAATGCCGTACCAATGGCGTTGTTTTTCAAACCTGCCAATGGGTTACATTCTACCAAGGGCACGTGTTTGTAAGCAGCCGCATGGTACACCGTCTGAACCCTATACTGTTCCATCACTCGCTCTAGTTTGGCCTGCTCTAGCACTGAACCTAAAATTGGGATAATCGTGACATCGCTATTTAAGCGTAATTCTTTGTCAATGCTATATAAAGCAAACTCAGTTAGTTCATAAATCACCAAGGCTTTGGGTTTATTTTTGACAATTTGGCGACACAGTTCAGAACCAATGGAACCACCCGCGCCTGTGACCAAGACCATTTTGTCTTGAATATTTTTAGCCAACAGTTCGGGTACTGGCGGCACAGGGTCACGCCCGAGCAAGTCAATAATATCGACTTCCTGAATATCCGATACGCGAATTTCACCATCGACCAGTTTGGTTAATCCTGGAATTTCGGTAATTTTAATATGTGCAGGTTCTAAGAATTTGACGATCTCGCTTTTACGCATCCGCCCGACAGAAGGCAGTGCAATCAAAATTTCATCAATATGCTTTTTCGGCATGACTTTTAATGCTGTTTCTGCATCATAGACTTTTAAACGGCCCAACTGCTGCCCAGTGAGTGAGGGATCATCATCTATAAATAATACGGGTAAGTGTTCATCGGAATTGTAGAGTGCTGCTGCAATTTGCTGACCTGCATTGCCTGCACCATAAATCGCCACACGTTTTTTTTGTACATCGGCCTGTAAATAAGAACGCACGATAAAGCGAATAAAACCGCGGCTAAACCAAACCCATGCGAACATGAGAAATCCGAACATGAGCGGAATAGAAGTGGGGATAAAGGCATCGGTAAAATAAGCCAGCGCATACAACCCTGCCACCGTCAAAGAAGTGCCCAACCCCAATTTGACCATAAACAGTTCGCTGTAGGTGCGCACAATAAAGCGATATACCCCAAAAATAAACAGCGATACAACGGCAATCACACTTACCCATACCGAACCAAAAGCCAAGTTGGGCACCACTTCTGCGCCTAAATCAAACTGGCGGATGACATAACATAGCCACAGCAAGACAGGAAATACACAAAAGTCCAGCACCATTAAAAATGCGAGTTTGACTAAGCGGGGGGATTCTACAGCAGGTTCGATAATGGATTTCACGGAATGAGGCTTCTCAATTTTTTTACTGAGGATGTTTTGGATGAGACATCTTAAAACAACGTTCAGTTCACACTATTTTTATAAAAGTAAGATATATGACTTTGCAATATTTTACTCTAGTTTCAGTTTAAGAATTAGATGACTCTATCGCACTGCAATAGCCGAATGATGTAAAGCTACAACAACCAACCTAATGCAGCCCTTTGCGCGCTATCACAAGATGAAGATCACCACTTGAGGGCTGCATCACAAGTATGGCTTAGCCTGCCATCTGTTGTATCACCTGCTGAATGGCTGCAATGGTTTTTTCTATGCTGTCATTGCTTAAATTTGGATGAACCAAGAACATTAAACTGGTTTCGCCCAATTGCTGTGCATTGACCAAACGCTGTTCAGGTCGCCATGCTGTACCATCAAAGGCGTGTTCTAAATACACTTCTGAACATGAACCGCTAAAACAAGGTACATTCAGGGCATTAATTTCCTCCATGATACGATCACGTGACCAACCTGCAGGTAACTGTTCGCTATTGACCTGCACATAGCACTTGTAGTTGGCATGTACATAGTCACTGTCTGGATAGTGCACAGTAAAATATGGACTGTCCTGAAAGACTGCCAAAATGCGCTGTGCATGCTCGGTACGTTTTTGTGTCCATTCTGGCATGCGCTGTAATTGTATACGTCCAATCACGGCTTGCATTTCCATCATGCGCCAGTTAGTACCAAATGAGTCATGTAACCAGCGAAACCCTGGTGGATGTTGTTTGTGATAAATGCTGTCGTAATTTTTACCATGGTCTTTATACGACCACATTTTTTTCCATAGCTGTTCATCATTGGTGGTGACCATTCCACCTTCGCCACCTGTGGTCATAATTTTGTCCTGACAGAACGACCACGCACCAATATGTCCTATTGAGCCTGCAGATTTGCCTTTGTACATCGCACCATGCGCTTGGGCACAGTCTTCAATCACATATAGACCCTTTTCTTTTGCCAGTTGCATAATCGGGTCCATATCACACATCCAGCCTGCCAAATGCACACAAATAATGGCTTTGGTATTTGGAGTCAGTACCGCTTCAATGGTACGGGCAGAAATGTTTTGTGAATCGAGTTCTACATCTGCAAAAATTGGGTTTGCACCTGCTGTAACTATGGAGCTTGCCGAAGCTAAAAAGGTGCGTGAAGTGACAATCACGTCATCACCCGCGCCAATATTCAGGGCTTTTAGTGCAATATCCAAAGCGACAGTACCGTTGGCAAGTGCCACGGCATATTGGGTTTGCGCAAATTGGGCAAATTCTTTTTCAAATTTGCGGCATTCTTGCCCTGTCCAGTAGTTAACTTTGTTGGACAGTAAAACTTGAGATACGGCATCTGCCTCTTGTTGAGTAAAGCTTGGCCATGGTTCAAATGCAGTATTTAACATGCTTTATCCTAAAATATTAATCGTATTCGTCTTAAAAAATTAGTTCTTTTTCAACAATCGCGCAGGGTTACCAACAACGGTCACACCTGCAGGTACACTTTTAGTCACTACTGCGCCCATACCAACCACCGCCCCCCGACCAACAATTAAAGGTTGGTCTGGCGTACCCTGTTTGATCACCGCACCCGCACCAATATAGGCATGGTCATGAATGTGAATATTGCCATTACACTGAACCCCTGGGGCAAAAGTCACAAAGTCACCAATCACACAATCATGTTCTACATAGCTATATAAGTTGGCATGAAAGCATTTACCAATTTTTATATTTGAGGTAATGCTCACAAAAGGGCTGAGTGCTGCACCTGCGGCAATTTCAACCTCATCCATCAGTACGACATTATCTGCCTGAACACTCCAGAGCTCAATTGCATCTTGTTCAAGTTGTCTTGAAATTTTTTCACGTACTTGACTATTGGCAATGGCAATCAACACCTGTTTTTGAGTCGCTGGGTGTGCTTTAAATGCCGCATAATTCATGGCGCGGTGTGAATTAATTATGGCTTCTGCACTTAAGCCGTCATCAATAAAGACAATTTCAGCCTTTATACCAGCGCGTTTTAATTGTGCTCTGGCAACCGGCATTAGACTTCGACCGCAGCCCGATGCGCCATAAACAGCATAGAGATCAGTCATGCTGTTGATCCGATTGTGTACCTGTAAATTTAGTCATAGTCGCTTCGCCTGCTTCGTTAATATCATCTTTGGCAAGTACTTTTTCTACTGTTTTTAGCATAATTTTAAAATCTAACCAGACTGATTGATTTTCGACATACCACGTATCGAGTTTAAATTTTTCTTCCCAACTAATGGCATTACGTCCATTGACCTGTGCATGCCCTGTCATACCTGGGCGGACTAAATGGCGTTTGGCTTGTTCTTGGTTATATAATGGTAAGTATTCCATGAGTAGTGGGCGTGGTCCGACGATGCTCATATCGCCCTTAATGACATTCCAGAGTTCTGGCATTTCATCCAGACTACTAGAACGCAACATTTTACCAAACGGAGTTAATCGCTCACTGTCTGGTAAGGGGTTGCCTTGAGCATCTACGGCGTCTTTCATACTGCGAAATTTAATCATTTCAAAAGGTTTGCCGTGTAAACCTGGGCGTACCTGACGAAATAAAACAGGCGAACCTAGATTTTTTTTCACTTTATGTGCCACATAAAAATACAATGGTGACAGTAAAATCAGGGCAATAGAAGCAATAATAATATCGAGGAGGCGTTTTAGCATTTTGAACTCGAAGTGTTTAGATGATTACGTTTATGATGTATAGAATAAATTACTATAAAAAGTATCAGACACCATATAAGTGGTAGTCTAAGTATAGATGATGGAATCCATACCAGCCAACAAAACAAAATTACACTGAAGATAAAAAATATTTTTTGATTTAACGTTAAAAATTTATTTTTAAAAATTATCCAGAAAGAGTAAAATATCAAGCCTAATAAAGCAATAAAAGAAAAAAGACCAAATGCCAAATACATTTCTATAAAGAAACTATGGGGATTTCTATAACCCAATGAATAGCTTAAAGGATTTAAATTAAAGTATTCTTGATAATTTCGTGGACCATATCCAACCCATAAAATTTTAAAATTTTCAAAAAATTTTTTATAAATTTCAGTTCTATAAGTGACTGAATTATCTTCATCCAAAGCAAATATTGCTAATTCAAGCCTTACTATAGAACGCTCTAGCCAATTAAAATTAACTAAGAAATTAAAAATTGGTTTTAAAAAATTAGGATTAAAGAGAAAACTAGAAAACCCTATACCTAAAATAGAATATAAAACTTTAATATAAGATTTTGAATTCAAGAATAATACTAAAAATAGAATAGTAATATATCCCACAATAGCGGCACGTGAGGCACTAACAAAAACCACTACTCCCAATAATAGTACTAAAAAATAACCTAAAGCTTTAATTTTTTTATTATGTTCATTTAGAATAAAAAAGAAAGTAATTAATGCACTAAAACATGTCGAGACTACAGCTTGATCGTTAGTATTAAAGAAAAACCCCTTAAAAGCACCTTCCGATACTTCCAACTCTTCATTGCCGATAACTAATTGAACCTTAAATATCAACTCTAAAAAAAACCCTATTAAAATAATCGAAGATAAAAACACTAAAAACTGTCTAATTTTTATTAAACAATTATCTTCAAAGTATATAACCCCATAAAAAAATAAAGAAATAAAAAAATAAAAAAAAGAATAATCTAATAAATTTTCAATACTAAAATTAAGTATTAAAGAGTTAAATGAAAGTAAGCACATGATAAGTGAAAACACTAAAATAATAAAAGTATCTTTAGATAATTTATTAAAAAAAATGCCAACTATACTTAGCACAAGAAATAAAGGCATGAGTGCAGTGTCAAGTCTAGGAATACCTATTTTTGTAGATAAAGATGGTCCTACTAAAATTAGGCTAGAACTAACATAAAGTAATAAACCATATAATTGATGTTGAGCTATTTTCATCTATTTATCACTAAGAATAAGTTTATCAACTAAATGAGAAATTTCATTATAAGAAATATCTCTTAGAAATCTTTCTTTTGCAATATTTTGATTTACTAAGGACATTTTCTCTAAAGTTTCACGATCTTGTGATAACCTAATTAACTGTTTAGCTAAATCGGCAGCATTATTTGCACAATATTGCACCCCACCGCCCAAAGCTAGCAATTCCTTAACTTCTTCAGATTGCTGACAACTTATAATAGGTAACCCACAGCAAAAATAATCTGATAGTTTATTAGGGCTTTGTTGCACAAACCTATCTGTAAAGGCTTTTTCAGCGATATAATTTTCAAATGAAGAAGCCTACACACAAAATCTACCGCACAACCAATTGGCCCGCATATAACCGAGCACTCATGAGTCG
>NZ_VOYT01000026.1:0-23440 GCF_013420145.1 Acinetobacter sp. YH12021 | reverse complement strand
ATGAAGACGGCTTACGCCACCATCAAAGGTATTGAGGTGATGCGTGCACTACGCAAAGGCCAGGCCTCAGCATTTTATTATGGTGATCCCCTGGGCGAAATGCGCCTGGTAAGCAGAGTTTTTGAAATGTAAGGCCTTTGAATAAGACAAAAGGCTGCCTCATCGCTAACTTTGCAACAGTGCCCTATTTTCTACTTCATTAATGCTTGCTGCTTGAAGATTTGGATAAGCCTGTCTTAAGCTAGCATCATTGTCTTTAAGCATCTGTACCAATTGAGTCTTGGTATATTGTGCGCCTGTTCTAAATTCTATCGGTAAGCTTAATACACCACTGAATGGAACGGCTGAACTATTTTTGATACTTAAGTTTCGATTTACTACCTTTTCTTGACCAGTCAAATACACAACCAATTTGAAATTTACACCATTTTCTAAAAATACACCCGCAAGTCTTTGACGGTATTTATTTTCTAACTGAGGTAACACTTGATCCAGTGAGTTTTGAATGATTAATCTTCTAAGTGCCTCACTATATAAGACCTTGTGTTCCTTGGCATAGTGTTCCGCATCTTGGTTGAATGCATTTTTAGACAGAACTTTTTCTACACCATTGGCATTCGATTGCATGGATAAGCATAAGCCTATTCCAACAGTAATGATTTTTAAGCAACATAATCGCTTTTGATGATCTTTAATTTTATTTATTCTCATGATTTTTCCTTGATCTAATTAAATTTTCAAAAAATACATCTACTTTGTGGTGCTATAGCTAAAGGCTATAGAATGTAAATATTTCTGTAAAACACCATTTTATAAAGTTTTGTACTGCTAACTTAAGTAATTAGCTATATTTGCTTATACAACATCAAGTATTAGTATAAATTTTATTTAAATAATATCGAGCTATTTTGAAATTTTTGTGACTATTTTTTTACACTTTTAGGGCACTCATCTTTCTAGGATAAATGTATTAATTATTAAAGAATGGTTATAGATTAAGTGAATCATTTCTAAGAGATTCTAAAATTAACATAATACACCTTATACGTAATGTTTGATATTTCTCTTTAAATATCATTATATTAAAGCAAGCCGTTCTGGAATATAGGGCACCAGAGCGGCTTTTTATTGATTATTCATGTTCCACGCTTAAAATTCGAACAGTGTTTCATGATTTTTATAAGTTAAACTAAATTTAGTTGCTAATCCCAATAAGCTATTCACTAACTTGTAAATATCGGTATACCGCCTGACGACTAATCCCAAAAGCTTTCCCTAATGCCATTTTCGATGGATACTTCCCCTCCTTCCATGCTTGTCGTAAAGCTTCAGCTTGGTCAGGCTTTAGTTTATGCACCCGACCTTTGTACTTCCCCTGAGCAGAGGCGAGTTTTATTCCTTCCTTTTGCCGCTCTAAAATGATCTCACGTTCGAACTGTGCAAAAGCACCCATCATTTGAAGCATCAAATTATCCATCGGGGTGGATTCGGCTGTAAAAGTAATATTTTCTTTTACAAACTGGATGGCGATCCCTCGTTTGACCAGTTTATCTACTTCAGTGACCAAATCTTTTAGGCTTCGCGCAAAACGATCCATTGAATGTACAATCACCCTGTCCCCTTCCCGGACATAGTTCAACATTTCCTGAAATTTAGGTCGGTCAGTATTTTTACCTGAAGCACGGTCAACAAAAATCCGGTCGACCTCAATTCCTTCAAGTTGACGTCCAGTGTTTTGCTCGACAGAACTTACCCGGACATACCCTACTTTTTGGCCTTTCACTTTTTCACGCCCCAATTGGATAAAAATGAACAATTTCGTAAATTATAATTCTTTAACACTAAAGTTACATGTTACTTATGATTAAAAATCATTTAAATGATACATAATTTCATGAACTTTCAGATTGTAACTTTAGGGTATACTTTAAAGTTACACAAAACATCTATATGAAGACTAAAGTCCAAATTAGTGTTTATGTTGGTTCAATGTATTACATTTCGTATTTTCTATTTGTAACGTAATTTCAGTAATATTATGATTATGTTTTAGAACTTCTAAGGCCTTTTGATAGAGTTGATCTGTATTGCTATTCGGAGCAACCAAATGAGCAGTTAAATGAATATTTCTTGAGGATATAGCCCAGACTTTCAACTGATGAATCCCTTCAACGCCCTCTAGCTTCAATAAATCATTTCTTAACGACTCAATATCAATCTCATCAGGAACTCCTTCAAGCAGAATATGAATACTTTGTTTTAATAAAATCCAAGTTCGAGGTAAGACCCAGAAGCCAATTAACACAGCGATTACGGTATCAACCCACATCCACTGGGTAAAATAAATAACTATTCCTCCGATAATCACGCCTATCGATCCTAGAGCATCACTAAGAACTTCTAAATATGCACCTTTTATATTTAGACTTCCTTCAGCACTAGCAGAAAGGATTTTCATTGAAATCAAATTTATGACCAAACCAATGACCGCGACAATCATCATTCCAACACTTTGAATTTCAGCAGGATTCGTAAAACGTTGATAAGCTTCATATACAATATATATTGCTACCACAAAAAGCATCACCGCATTAAACAGAGCCGCTAAAATTTCAAATCGCTGATAGCCAAAAGTTCTTTTATCATCTGCGGCTTTTTTACCAATTTTGATAGCGGCAAGAGCAATAGCTAAAGCGGCTACATCAGTAAACATATGAGCTGCATCAGATAACAAAGCCAAACTTTGGGTAATAAAAGCAGCGACAACTTCTACTATTAAAAAAGTAGTCGTTAAACCTAAGGCAACCATTAACTTCTTACTATTTTCTTCAGTAACAACCGCATGGCTATGATCATGATGTTCTGACATAAAATATTTTCCTTATTCTATTTATGATGAGCAGAGATATTGGATAACAGCCAATATCTCTGCTGTAAATCGACTAATCTATTGGATTAAGAAACTTTCTTTTCATTTATCCAACGATAAAGCACGGGTAACAGCACCAAAGTTAGTAATGTTGAAGAGATAATCCCGCCAATCACTACGGTTGCCAGTGGCCGTTGAACCTCAGCCCCTGTTCCGGTTGCCAGCGCCATTGGTACAAAACCCAGTGAAGCCACACAAGCTGTCATCAACACTGGTCTTAAGCGCAAAATAGCCCCTTGCCACACGGCTTTATGCACTGGATATTTGTCCCTTAATTCCTTAATAAAGGTCAGCATTACCAGTCCATTGAGGACTGCAACACCAGATAAGGCAATAAAGCCAATTCCAGCTGACATCGATAATGGAATATCCCTTAGCCAAAGGAACAGCACACCACCGGTCAAGGCAAAGGGTACCCCGGTAAAGACCAATAGACTTTCTTTGACATTGTGAAAGACCGCCATCAGTAAAATAAAGATAGTGATTAAAGCCAGTGGAATCACGATTTGCATCCGTGCTTTGGCTGAAGCCAAATTTTCAAACTGACCGCCATATTCTATCCAATAACCACTTGGCAAAGTGTATGCTTTGAGCTGTGTCTGTACATCAGAAACAAAAGACCCTAAATCACGCTCTTCAACATTCGTTGTAACCACAACTCGGCGTTTACCATTTTCTCGACTGACTTGGTTGATTCCTTCAATGGTCGAGACTTGCGCGACATCCGACAATAAAATACTGCCACCATTTGGAAGCTGAATAGGTAACTGGGAAACAGATGCGACACTACGGTCTTGCTCTCCAAGACGGATAACAAAATCAAAACGACGATCGCCTTCTAAAATCTCTCCCACGCTTTGTCCACCAATACTTGCAGCCACCACATCCTGAATAGATTTCACACTCAAGCCATACTGGGCAGCTAAAGCTTTATCAATCTCTACATTGAGTAAAGGCAGACCCGAAGTTTGTTCAACTTTCACCGCACTGCTACCTGCGACTTGCTGAATGATTTTCGCGATTTTTGCAGCCTCAGTATTCAAAACCTGCATGTCATCACCAAAAACCTTCACCCCCACATCACTGCGTATACCTGAAATCAGTTCATTAAAACGTAGCTCAATAGGCTGAGAAAACTCACTGTTATTGCCGGGAATTGTCGCAAGATAAGCTTCCATTCGGGTTCGAAGTGCATCTAGGCTTTCTTTTGAATCTGGCCATTCCTCACGTGGTTTCAGCATGATATAACCATCGGAAATATTCGGTGGCATCACATCTGTCGCCACTTCAGCAGTCCCGGTACGGGCAAATATAGCTTTAATTTCGGGAAAGTTTTTCAGTAAAAGCTTTTCGGTATTTTCCTGAATACGTAAAGACTCTTCCAAGCCTGTGCTTGGAGAACGTAATTGCTGTACCGCAAAATCACCTTCACTCAGCTGGGGTGCAAACTCACTGCCAATCTTCGTGCTGAGCAGACCCGTAATGACCAGGAGACAAATGGCAAAAGTTAAAACCACCGCTTTGTAATGATAGGCTCCATCCAATATCTGTTGATATCGGGTTTTGAGCCAGATCATCCAACGGCTTTCCGTTTCTTTGATCTCCCCTTTAACCCATAAAGCAACTGCAGCGGGCACAAAGGTGATCGATAAAATAATAGCTGCCACCAGTGCGAGAACAACGGTTAAAGCCATCGGATGAAATAGTTTTGCTTCTACACCACTTAAAGCAAAAATCGGCAAATACACCACCAAAATAATAAGCTGACCAAAAATAAGAGGACGACGTGCTTGGCGGGCAGCCAGAAAAACTTCCTTAAAGCGTTCACTTTGTGTGAGAGGTCGTTTTAACAGTTGCTGTGTATGGGCTAAACGCCGGATACAGTTTTCGACAATCACCACAGCACCATCGACAATGATGCCGAAATCGAGTGCACCTAAACTCATCAGATTGGCACTGATATTTTTCTGTGCCATCCCGGTTAAGGTAAACAGCATAGAGAGTGGAATGACACAGGCAGTAATCAAGGCAGCACGGATATTCCCTAAAAACAGGAACAGAATGATGATGACCAGGATTGCTCCCTCTACCAAGTTTTTCTGAACGGTTTTAATCGCCTTCTCAACCAAGGTAGTACGGTCGTACACCGTTTCAATCACTACCCCTTTAGGCAAACTATTCTGAATATCTTGAAGCTTGGCATCCACAGCTTTAGAAACAGTCCGGCTATTTCCACCCATCGCCATCATGGCAATCCCTAAAACGGTTTCTTTGCCGTTATAGGTTGCCCCACCGGTTCTTAAATCATGCCCAATAGAGACTTGCGCAATATCACCAACCCGAATTGGGCTGCCATTTGGGCTACCCAGCATGGTGTTCTCAATATCAGAAAGCCCATTGAATGTACCCGGTACACGTACCGTCAGTTGCTGACCATTGTCTTCAATATAACCTGCACCTCGGTTCTCATTATTTTGCGCTAAAGCCTGTTGCAGTTGTTCTAATGAGATATTCAGTTGCTGCATCCGGTTTAAATCGGGAGAGACCACATAGGTTTTTTCAAAACCACCAATACTGTTGACCTCTGCAACTCCCTTAACACGTTGCAGTTGAGGACGCACAATCCAGTCCTGAATCTCACGCAAATCCATCGGCGTGTATGCAGTTCCATCCGGCTTTTTCGCATTCGGATCTGCCTTCAGTACCCATTGATAAATCTCACCGAGACCCGTAGAAACGGGGGACATCGTCGGTGCGATTTGTGCAGGCAACTCAGATTGCGCCTCCTGTATCCGTTGGTTAATCTGCTGACGGGCCCAATAAATATCAGTCCCATCTTTAAAGACAATGGTGACTTGAGAGAGTCCATAACGGGATATGGAACGGGTAAGCTCCAGATCCGGAATGCCAGCCATGGCATTTTCAATGGGATAGGTAATCCGCTGTTCGACTTCAAGCGCAGTAAAACCCTTGGCTTGAGTATTAATCTGGACTTGGGTATTGGTAATATCGGGTACAGCATCAATCGGGAGTTTCTGATAGCTATACACCCCGACCGCAATCCAGGTACAGACAAAGAGCAACACCCAAATCGCATTTTGTATGGAAAACTGAATGATTCGTTCGAATAAACCTTCTGGTTTTGGCAGATCAGAATTAATGTTCATGGCCTGCCTCGTCTTTTTCTAATTCAGATTTCAACAAGAAACTGCCTTGAGCGATATACTTCTGCCCTTCAGTCAGCCCAGAAATCACTTCAAGCCATTGTCCATCACTTGAAGCCTGCCCCAATTGCACTTTCTGTGCTTTTAAGTGGACTTGACCTTTTTGTTCTGAATCTACGATGAAAATACTGTCTTCACCTTCAATACTTTGCAGCGCAGACTTTTGAATCCGAAGGGCTGATTTTGCTGTAGCTTCCGGAATCAACACTCTCACTAACACATTAGAACGCAACTCAGTAGCTTGCGCATCGAGTTTTGCGCGCACCACCAGACGCCCTGTTTGTACATCTGCCTGAGAGGTTAAGCTTTGTACAGTAGCTTTATAGATTTGATCTGAATCATTCACTTTAAAGTCAATTTTTTGCCCGGCTTGCAGTTGACCTGAGAATTGATTCGGCAAATTAAACTCAAGCCATAAATCTTTCAGCTGTTCAATGACAAAGAGCTGATTAGCCAGTTGCACATTTTCACCGACCACAATATCTTTTTGACTGATCACCCCAGAGATCGGTGCTTTAATCAGAAAACGCCCATTGTTATTGACACTTGCACCTAATGCATTTAATCGTGCTTGTGAGGACTGGACAGTAATCTGCGCTTGACGGTAGGCATTTTCGGCACGCTGGTAATCCTGTTTGGCAGAAATCCCCTGTGACCAGAGTTGCTGTTCGCGCTGGTAATCTTTACGGGCCAAATCCAGATTCACCTGTGCCATACGCAGATTTGCCTGTTGGTCGATCAGTTCAGGCACGATTAGTACAGCCAGCGTTTGTCCTTTTTGCACGCTCTGTCCTAAAGCCACATTGACCTGCTCGACATGACCACTAAAATTAGGCGATATATGCGCTTGTTGATCGGTATTCACCACCAATTTACCTGGCAGGGTTGTCAGCTTTTCAACCAATCCTGTGGATGCAACAGCAACTTTTAAACCTTGTTCAACCATTTGTTGGCTGGTCAGTTGTATTTCGCCTTCTTCAGCATGTCCTTCTTCAGAACTATCTTCATCAGAATGTTCGGCATTTCCCTCATCATGACCATGCCCCTCAGATTCAGTTTTTTTTGAACTTAACCAAATAACCAGACTGACCAAGACCGTAATCAGAATCAAAATTGCAATCATGAGAGACTGGGATATTTTTCCGTTTTGCTTGGCGTTCATTTTATCGTGCTCCCCCATTGATTAAATTTTGCGATGCTTCGACTGCCTTTTTATTCAGTTGTGTATAGGCATCCGAACGGCTAATTTCTTCATAACTTGTGCCAATACTGAGTGCCTCAGCTGCGAGGGCAGTTTGCCAAGCTTGACGTAGAATTTGTAATTGACCCAATCGAAGATTCTGCAGTTGGGTGGTTGCTTGCTGAACGTCGGTAATGGACAGTTTCCCTGCCTGAAACCCTTGTAAAGTACGGCTCTGAACTTTGGTCGCCAAAGTAACTTGTGCTGTTGTGGCATCGAACTGGCTACGTAAACCTTTGAGCTGATGCATGCTGTTGGCAATATTGAGTATTTGTTGCTTCAGCTCACGCTGCTGCTGTTGGTTCAGCAATATTTGCTGTTGCTGGACCATCGGGATCGCATATTGCTGGCGGTTGAAAATATTCAGTGGAATAGCCACGCCGATTGCCAAAGTCGTATCGTTGCTTTCATTAGGGGTTTTGCTACGTTTCATGCCTACATTTAAAGTCGGATTGGGACGTGCCTGAATTCTTAAATTTTCAATTTGATGATCCGATTGCTGAATGTTCAAGGCATAGAATTTTTCTAGCCACCCTTCAGCAATATACCGTTGCACAGTTTGGAGACTTTGCTCTGGCCAAGGGATAGCGGTTTTATTCAATTGAAGATGTGAAGATGTTTCTCCCCCCCACAAATTAGACAGCTGACGACCGGCAGCTTGTTTATTCAGCATCGCTTGCTGATAAAGTCGTTGGATTTCTAGCGCTTCAATTTGGGTACGCTCAAAATCAACCAGGGCAATACTGCCTGCCTGATAGCGTTTCTGGGCACTGTCCAGATTGGCTTTACTTGTTTTTAACTGTACTGAATAAGCAGACTGCTCAACCTCAGCAAGTGCAAATTGCGACCATGCAAATTTAACAATCAGTTGGCTTTGTGCCTTCCATAATTGCTGTTGCAATTGGATTTGTTGATTCGAGGTATTGGCAATCACCCGGTTCAGCTTACGCTGACCAAATAGATCTAGAGGTTGACTAACGCCAACATTGAATTCCTGTTCTTGACCTGAGCCAAAGCCAGACTGTTCTAAACTTATACTTGGATTCTGCCATAACCGACTTTGCTGAATATTCAATTCAGATATTTGCTGAACTTGTTGCCACAGCTTGTCTTGAGTCTGGTAACTTTGTACTTTTGCTAAAGCGGATTCAAAGCTGGTAACGTTTTCAGCATAGCTATATTGCATAGCCGCTGCACATATACAAGCAACCAAGCTATGACGCAAGAGTATAATTGATTGTGAAGACATGATTTTTCCCACTTATTTAAATAATAAAAGTGGTGGGAATGTTTTAGGCTACCCCACCATGAGCGGGGAAAATTCGGGAGGTGGGCTTTGTTGAAACAGGTCAGGAGCCTGATAGCTGTTTTTCCAATGAAATTGTGGATTCACTTTAACTTCAGAGCTTGGATGAAACACATCTACTTTTTCATTTTGTACAATCAAATGCGTCATCGATGGTAGATGATCTTGATGATCTTCACCGATTTCTAAATCGCTACTGAATGTTTTTATGTTTTCTGACTGTCCATTATGATCGTGTTGACGACTATCGCTGGCACACAAGGTATTTTGGTGATGACCAAAATGATAACTCTGCTGTGATTGAGGCTGTTGTTCATGGACACAAAAGGCCGCCGCCACATTCCAAAAGCTTTGGAACATGAACAATCCAACCAAGACTGTAATCCATGTAGTAGAACGCATCATCATAACAATCGAAAAATTTGTACCAAGTATAAGGCTTAGAGCCACTCCAAGGTCAAGCTTAATAAATTAAATTAAACATTCAATGAACACTGAATAGCCGGCACTTTTGCAAATTTACCTTGTCTCTATAAGCTCACATCAATTTCAGGTAAGAATAACAATAGATAGTGAACCGTACCGGGTTTGTCGGAGACTTTTTAGTTAAGTTAGGCCACCTGACCTAACGGGTTAATCTTATCATTGTACATTGCTGCAAACTCAAAAGGCGATACATTGTCAACGGCATTCTAAAATTGACCCCTTTTACCTTACAAATGGCAAAGTAAAATTGCCCCCTGAAATCAGAGAAAGAGCGGTTCAATTATTGATTGAATCTGAAAAAGATTATCCTTCTACTTGGGCAGCAATCACAGCTATTGATCCTAAAATCGGTTGTACTCCTGAAACATTGCGTGTTTGGTATCAAAAATATTTAGATCAACAAAATCCTGTCAAAGTACAACAGATATCTGATCAAGAAAAAATGAAGGGTAATCCCCCCTAAAATACTAGCTCTTTAAAAGAGGCAGTATTATGCTTTTACAACATGGTGTTTAACTTGAGAAACTGAATTTAAAACAATCTACTGTAACTCTTCCAGACAGATATGAAATTAATCCACCCCTAGCCCCTTAAACACAGCATCTACCGGATCTGCATAAAAGCTGGTCTGGAACTTGGTAAACAGTTCCACAGGAATCGTTGGGATATCTGCCGCACTACTCATTGGCAAAGCAACCTTCTTGGCACCCGCATCAAAAGCAACTTGCAGACATTCGGCAATACTTTCCACCGGTGTCACTGAACCACCCAAGCTCATATCACCCAGTACCACCATCTGACTTTGAACCGATCGTCCTAAGAGGCCAGAAGCGAAAGCTACTAAACTTGGCAGAGCAAGATGGCTGAGCGGGCCGGTATTCTGTAATTCCACCACATGTAAATGGAAATCATGTTCCAGCACCTTACTCCCCCCCGAGATCCGGGATGCATTGGCCTTGAAGTAATCAAAAGCAATCTTGACCTGTTCTTTGGCACTACTTGAATTCCATAAGCCAGATGTCGCCAATTTTCCTGAACCTTTAGTGACTTGAAGTTCTAAGCGGTATAAGCCTGGCATGCCCTTATTACTGAGGCCAATGGTATACAGGAAGCCTGGTTTAGCAGGACCTTCGGGAATAAGTCCACCTCCACCCTGCTCTTTTACCGAAACAAAATGCTCTTCTAGGGTGTCATTGTCGATATAGCTAAAATGCACATCATAGAATTCCATCCCCCCAATTTTTTTCAGCTGTTCTTTGACCCGACGGCGCACCTGCAGCGCATATTCCAGGCATTGCCGTACATCTTCTTTGTTAAATTGACCATGTGGGTAGAGCAGCTTCATCAATCCAGAAACCGTCTTGCGAACGGCAATCACATCACGCTGATTCAGGTTATTCCCTAGCTTAAAGTACTTCTCAATGGCATCCGCAAAACTACGCTTACGCATTTCCCGGAAGAATTCAGCCAGATAATCAACAATCAGGCCATAACGGTTGGTGAAGAACTCCGGGCGCATCTTGGGAATTTCCCAACCCGGGATGTAAGCATGAAAACGATCGAAGAATGCCGAATCAATCATGGCTTCAGGGAACGGCGCCAAGAGATGGCTGGTTTTAACCAGAGATTCCACACTTTGGTTGATATTACCCACAAAAACCATCGAAGCAGAGGCTTCCATCTGTTCACGACCACGGGAAAAAGATCCTGAGGCCATGTAGTCTTTCATGATCTGAACGCCATCTTTGTCCTTAAAGGAAATACCGGCAACTTCATCAAAGGCCACCACATCCCACAACCCCACCAGACCAATACGGCGGCTACTCATGTTATAGAACAGATTGGCGACAGTGGTTTGCCCACCTGAAACTAGAATACTATTCGGTGAACACTCTTTGTAAATATGGCTTTTCCCGGTACCGCGTGGTCCAAGTTCACAGACGTTATAGTTATTTTCAACGAACGGAACCATACGCGCTAATAGGTGCCATTGCACATCCTCTTTTAACGAAGCCGGTTCCATGCCGATCGAACGGATTAAACTCTCGCGCCACTGATCAGTGCTTAATGCTGCTCTGCCACTGAAAAGTTCATCCATATTCATATTCGGCATTTGAATCGGCTTGAGTAAACTCACCCCAAATGGAGAACTAGTCTGTCCTTCTTCAAAATAATAACTGAGCGTAGCAATGACCCAGATACCACCAACAAGTAATTTTTCATACTCTTTAACGATGCCTGCCGAGATTTCGGCATCTTTGATACCCAGATTACTAAAGGAGGCTTCGTATTTGTCCTTACGCTCATTCAGCTTTACGGTCACCCGATCAATGACCTTATAACTGCCACGTTCACGAACCAGGGATTTCACCTTCTCGGCTTCATCCGGTCGGACGTAGTTCTCAGCCAGTACGGTCTTTACGTTACGTAGTCCCTGTTCAATGATCTCTGGATCATCCGAGGCACAGTACATCCCCAGCAGGTATTCGAGTACATAGACCGGGACATTGGCCCCTTCTTTGATCAGTTTAGTCAGATCCTTACGTACCACCCGCCCAGCAAAGTGTTCATTCAGCAGCTGATCCAGTTCTTTATCGTTAGCAGATTCCATGTAGGCTACGCTCTATCGTTAATTCGTTATCAGAAGAAGTCATCGGTAAATGACAAATCAATGGTGACCTTATAGCGTTGCATCTCGATATTCAGGTCTTTGTCCTTCAGCACTAGGAAGTAATCCTTCTTACGGTCAAAATCAGTACCGGACAATGACAGCCTGACCTGTTTAACCCGATCGGCAACAGAGTCGGTACTGCTATCAAAGGTCAAGGTTTCTTCACTAGATACTTTGATATCCCCATCATAAATGGCAATCGACAGGGTCACTGGCATGACCAGCTCACTGACAGCTTCGGTTTGCATCAAATCAAACTTCTGGATGTTATTGACCATCTTCAGCGTGGATTTGGTAGAAATAACCTCAACTTTACGCTTGGTTCGTTGTCCAGCCTTTTCACCACGCAGCTGTTTTACCGTTAGTACAGGCACTACGATTTCCTGAGGCAGGATGCCACCATGCACGAAACGTGAGCCTCCTACAAAATGGAAACGGTTCGCCCCTTTTGGAATCCAGAAATCAGTCGCAGATCGTGTGCCTGCCGTAGCTTGGGTTGAGCCTTTCCATGCTTCCTTGCTCTCTGGTAAACCATGCCCAATCACATAGCGTTTTTTGCTTTTCAATGCATTGGTCGGTTTTTCAGTCAAGCTTGAACGATCCGCAGATTCCAGTTTACTTTGCTGGAACAAGAAGCCATGGTCGGCTGTGATCAACAGGGTAGAAATATTGAAATGCATCAAGATTTTGCGGCTAAGTTCAGTCAGCTCTTCAATGGCATGTTCTACCGCCATAAAGGTTTCTGATTCTGTAGAGGCACTGTCTCCCCGAGCATCAATCACGTTGTGATAAACGTAAATCAAATCATGGTCTTTAAGTGCTTCACGGCCTTCATCACGCGACCAACCTTTTACCGTTTCAGCGGTAACCGCCAATCCATTATAGGCAGCCAGAATTTTGGATCGTGCTGCAGTCCCTTTGCTGGACTGCCCATCTACTAAAACATCATCACCTGCGGCCTCTTTGTACTCCAAAGTCTGATGCGGCAACAACGAGGCCATGCCAAGTGTGGTGTAACTTGGGACAACGCCCAGCTGTGAAGACAATGTCGCTTCAGAATAACGCTTTTCATTGATACGATCACGCAGCTCTACCGCAGCTTCATAGCGAAAAGCATCACTGATGATCACCACAATACGGCGTTTCGTTGCAGAATTCAGCAAGGGTCTGACATGCGTATCATAGAAATTCTGCTGATTTGGGATATCCGTCATTTTCCAAACATTCAAGCGTTGCTCAGCTTCTACACGCTCGCCCCAGTTGCGTGCCAAGTGGTCAATAAACCAGTAGGAATAGCAATTTTCGACTTCTTCATCGAGTTTTTTCAGGATATCGACATGAGCGCGTTGAGAAGCAGCACTGTAGTGGCGATAGGCCATATCAAAGCGATACAACTCCTGCTCGTAGGCTGTATACAAGGCTTCACTGGAGTCGAAATAGAACCCAGAATCAAACTGCAGTCGCAGGCTGAACAGCTCAATCGCTGACTGCAACGCTGTATAGACAGTGCGATATTTACGGCGGGTTGCATCGTCCTTATGTTTGGAAGCCCAATAGCCATCCAGACGGGTAGAAATAATCGTTCTGAAATGTTCCAGTTCAGCTTTGGCTACTGCGGGGATATGACTGGCCAAATCAACAATGATCTTTTGTTCAATCACTTCAAAGGTCATGACATCCAGCAGCTGCTCCAGATCAAAAGCCCCGACCTTTTCTTGGATCCGCAGTGCATTGGCCACGGTCTGGGAGAGTGTATCGAAGGTTGGGTAGTATTTGGAGCTGTCTCTCCAGCGCGACAAAAAGGCTCTGGCTGTTGCACGGGAGCTGACAGATGACATCACCAGTTCCTGAGCCCATAGCGGTATACCGCCCAGGCTTTCACAGAAACCTGTGCTCATCAAACGGATAAAGAACGTACCGAGCTTGAATGGTGCTTCCCCATTCAATTCTTCAACCGATGCTGGATAACCAATTTCCGCCTGTAATGCTGTGACTAAAGCCGGCACCAGTTGGAATTTTTCCAGTTCAGCAAAGGATTCTGGATTGACTTCCAGAGCCAGGTTCTGCTGTACCATTTCATCTGCCAGTGCCAGAACAATATGCATCAGCTCGGCACTGTCGGCCTTGACCACAGCTGCAATCATGGCCATATCCAGATTCTGTTCATCTGCATCAGACTGGATATAGCGTTTTAAGGTGCTCAGACGCGCTTTGGCTTTGAGGAACTCTTCACGTTTGGCCAGATGTTCTCTTAGACTCTGCTGCTGTAAACCCAGCTCATTGAAAATAATCGAGAAACGATCGGCATAGAAGATGCGTGAATAGAGCTTGATGTCCAGTAACCAGTCTTTTTCGGTTTCAGGCTCAGGGCTAGGGAAATACAGCAAGTATTTGCCCTGCTGGTCTTGTAGTTCCAGTTTAAGCTTAATCGCAAGGCTGGATTCTTCTGCCATATTTAAAATATGGACATCATTTAGCTCTAGGGCTTTGATTTCTTCAGTAAATGACTGTTCTGCATCATACCAAAAGACAATTCGGTGCTGTTCAGTATAAAAGGCTTGTTCCAGGCCTTGTTGAAGTTGATTTAAGTTCATGCAAACACCTCTGCATGATCTCGTTCGCAAGAAAAGCTATTCATCACTTTTCCCCCGTCACAGCTTTCACTTCAGCCAACAAGTCCCCAAACTTGCCATAATTGACTTTCACCCCATCATCGAGATCTAAGCTAATACGCTGATCGGCATAGTGACGCAGTTTTTCCTCAAAGCTACTGAGTTCAGCCTGTTGCTTATGCAGGTTTTGCAACTCTTTCTCTTTTCGTTTGATTTCAGCAGCAGAATCACTGTTTTCTATTTCACTTTCCAAAGAATTGGCCATAGCGGACATTTTGGAAATCAGCGGCATGATGTATTCGGTACGCATACGTGCCAAAGTACTTTCGTTATAGCGGTGCAAGTACACCAACGCCTGGAAAGCGCCCTGTTTACCACTGCTGAATAGCCAATAGATTGGACGCTTTTTATAGGTCTGCATATGGTCTTTATAGAACTTGCTGGCGAGGTAACGGCGAATCGTGTCTTCAGCCGTTTCACTGGCTTTTTTATCCAAGCTTTCAGCCAGCCACTGCATATTGGCATCTAGCGTATCTTTGCCCCAAACCGCAGTTAAGAACTCTCGAATACGATGGGTGGCATCGTCTTCAAACCAGTGCATTTCGGTGAGTGGAATAATGCCATCTGCATCGGCTGGGAATGTTTTATAACGACTGGCATCAAAGTCTTGATTGCCTGCATGGGCATAGATCAAGCCAGGTTCGTCTAGGCTATAACGTCCCATCATGCAGCCAAGCGCATAAGACACTAAACGCTGGCTATCTTTTTCACGATCGGCTCGGGTGAGCGTGATTTGTTCATCTGGAACTTCTGGCGTCAGTTCATCCTGTAAGCCATACGCCTCAATAAACAGTTTGTTGTTTTCTTCTTCCAAGCATTTCATTTCAGCGACGGCGTCAGCATTTTGCTGCTGCCATGTATTAAACGCTTGTTCTAGGTTTGGCTGCTGCGTACGGATAACAGGGTTTTGAGTAAAGTCCCATGAAGTTTCGTAAGAATTCCAATTAGTTTTAGCATTAACAATTAAGTTATCAACATTGCTAAAAATACTGTGTTTTTGTTTAGAATCTAAAACTATAGGTAGTTTAGAAATATCACCAGGTTGATAATTTAAAGTGGGAGATATTGCTTTGATTAAGCTATTAATCATACAGCTATTCAATAATGCTAACAGACTATGGTTTTCTGCTTTATTTTTACCAAATAAGGATGAACCAGCATTATCAAATAGTGAGTTTTTGGAAACACGCGCTGAAGTACTTGATGAAGACAGGGCGTTCCATGTTACACCTTCTTTAAATATATAATCCAAATTATAGTTATGCGAACGAACTTTTCCAGTTTTGAAATCTAAAAAATTTTGAATCTCATAACCATCATTTTCCCAATTAACTAAATAGTCTAGGTTCCCATACCATTTTTTAAACTCACCACCTTTTTGATATGGAAACCATTTACACTTGCTAGTCGATGCTTCTAATCTTGACTCAGCAGTAAGAAATACTTTTGAAAAATCAGTTTCAAACCACAGTCTTAAAAACTTATTATTATCAGCCGTTGCCATTCCTAAACGAGTTTCAGCAAAATCAGATAATTTTTCACATTGGAAGGCTTTAATTATTGAAGCACTCACCCAATAAGCAATAGGACTGCCTGGAATTTTCTTAAAATCATCTTGAATCGTTGAATCAAAGCGATTTAGTCCTGCTTTTAATTCATTTTCTTTTTGATCCTGCACTGTATCTACAAGTCTAAAAAATACTGGCTTAAAACCTTCTAAATGCTTGCCTTGCATGACAAAAGCAGTCGTTTGTACGACTTCACCTGAAATTTCAGGAAATGCTCGTGCACCTAAATGTGCCATGGTTTGAATCGTACGATCTTGTAATAACTTTTCACGCATCGCTTCATAAGATGACAAGAACATCCAGCTTTGCATGGTCACCATGCTATTAAAGCCGCTGTCTTTACACCAAGCAAACCCACGTTCAATAAACATGCTGAATAAATCAGATTTACTATCTGGGAACTTTTTCTTAGCAAAATCTTTTAAGATTGCATTCATTTTTCCTCCACCCATATAAGGTGGATTGGCAATTACAGCATCATATTTTTTAGCGAGTAATTTAGCTTGCTGTACTAAAGGTAACAATTCTTGTGCTGACTGCTGCGCAAAAATATCCCCTGATTCTACTACTGTATTCAGCTTTGTTTCTAAATCAGGCAATTTTTTAGCAAATGCTTCAGGAATTTGGATCAAAGAACCAAAGGTCGAAGCATGTTCAAATAGATCCAGTAATTCTTTTAAATCAGCCTGTGCAATATCAGTGTTTGCCAAATCCTGACTCAATGCATCTAAACGATCCGGCTGACTATCTTGCAACGCAATAATATTCAGCTTCGGTGGATTGCTAAATAAACGGCGGTCGTCCTCACGCGCTTTCATTAACAATGCAAAACTAGCTAATTGTGCTGCACGGGTATCAATATCAATGCCGTACAAGTTATTTTCCAGAATCAACCGTGGAATATCACGGCTACGGTAACCACGTTCTAAATAAATCGCTTTTAAGCAGTCATAGGCTTCCACCAGAATATGCCCCGAACCACAAGCCGGATCGAGTACTGTAATGCTTTCAGGGTTTAAGGTATCGCCATCTTCACTGATCCGCACATCAATCAACTGTTTCAGCTGTGCATTGACTTCATCGGTCTGTTCAGCCGGCTGAATATAATATTCCCATTCACTGGCTAGCGTGCTGTCAGGCTGTGCCATCATCCATAAGCGGCCAACACTGTTCTGTACCAGATATTTTACAATCCAATTTGGGGTAAATAATTGCGTCGCTGCAGGAATATCTTCACTCTTGACGACTTTACCAATCACCTGGTCTTTCTTTTCAGAAATATAGAACTGATACAGCCAGCCAATAATCTGTACATCCGACCAGTCTTCTTCCGGAATGCTGCTGACCAGATCACGGATCAATGAATCGGTTTTGGTCAAATTGTCAGGTAATAACAGTTCTGACTCATCAGAAACCTGTTCGAACAGGAGTGGCATGACCTGATTCAACGCATGACACTGAGCCAGTAACAATTCACGATAGAGTTCTTCGTCTTTGTTGCCATCCAGCTTGAGTTCAGCCACACGGCTGGCATCTAAACCCGGTAGGTCAATATCCAGACATTCTTCCAAAATCTGCGGCAAGCCTGCACTACCATCGGCACTACTCAGTACACGGCGACCATGATCCAGTAAGCCTTTGCATTCCATGTAACGAATCGCACAGAGACGGTTAAACCAACTGTAAGCGATATAATCAATCGTCTGCTCAAAACTGCTGGTTTGAATGCGTTTGATCAGCTTGTCACGTGGTTTCATGACTGATAGCGGAAAAACCTGATCGCCAATCAGCAGCAAGTCGCCTTTCTGTTCTGCCGGTAGAATGCTGTCTGCGGTGATGCCGTATTTGGCTGCCTGCTTGCGCATCGCTGCGATAAAATCATTTCGTGCTTGCGGTGCGTATTTTTTAATATTACTGGTATTCATCTTTAAACCTTTAATTAATGACTGATGCCGATATCCCTAACCCGAGTTAGCGGATACGCACACGCTTTTTATCACTCACGATTTTTTTCAGTTCAGCTTTGAGTGCATCTACAAACTGATCCACTGACTCTTCTGTTTCCAGATAGACACTGCTGGAGGTTTTGCTGTAAATGCTAGCGACATCAACTTCTACCACTGGTTTCGGTGGCACTACGGCTGTCGCAGGCTGTACCGGACTCACAGCAGGTGTTGATGTAACTGGGCTGGAGGTGGTTGCAGTGTTGGTTACACTCTCTGCTTTGCTCTGAGCCAGTTGTGCCGCTTTGGCCTGACGCTGGATTTCCGTCTGAACTTCGCTTTCCAACTCATACAAGGCTTCATCAAAACGCTCGACGCTGGTTTGGGTTTGCAGCATATAGATGGTGGAGAGGCTAGTTTCCACTTCAATATCCGCTTTGAGCAATTGCAGCGGACGTAGTAGCTTGTTACTCAGCTCAGCGCTAGCGATGCCACTGTTTTTAATCTCGGCTTCTAACTGCTTGATTTTGTCATCAATGTGTTCTATCGCCTGATTGCGCTTCTCAGTCAGCAATTGCTCATTGACGCCTTCCACTGTGCGCACCAAATCAGCCACTTTATTTAACAGGCCATAGGGCGATTCGAGGGTGGCAATACGATGTAATTCAGACAGGGCTTTTTTTGCCACATCATCACTGCCCAACGCCTGTTTGTTTTTCTCAAAATGACGTAGAGCCTGTTGCAGTTGTTGCCAGCTTGGCATCTGGTTAGTGAAGAATTCATGAATGTCACGGTAGTCTTCTTCCAGATCCAGATAGTCGTCCCTGTTCTCAACCACTGCTTTAAAGAAATCAAAGCTGTCACTATTGGCCAACAAGCGTTCCAAACTTAGAATTGACTTTTCAATGACCTTTTTGCCTGGGAACTGGCCAACATCGGTTTTGCTCTTATACGACTTAAAGTTACCTAACCATGTCTTAAAATTCTGGGTATAGAATTCAAACAGCTCTTTTTCTGTCGAGGGTCCCATGGCCGAGAATAGGTCTTGGGTGAGTTGCCGTGCCTGTTTCAATACCTGATCATCAGTCTGGCGTTTTTTAATAATGGAAACATCACGGCGACGGCGGCTGTTCTGTAAAGGCTCAAAGGCATCTTTCAGCTGCAAGCTGCCGCCATTTAACTGCAGTGAAATCCGCCCCATTGCCGCCAGCTGACCCACCAGCAGTAAAATCTCGGCATCCGGCCAGCCATAAGGACGTTTGGCAAAACGATCCACCACATCTGACACCAGAATACGTTCGGTACCGGTTGCACGCAGCGAGATGTACTGTTCGACATCCTGTAGGGCTTTCGGATTGCTCTGCCCACCATTCAGTGACAGGCCTAACTGCGCCATATCATCCACAGTCAAAACAGCGTTCAGTTCACGCCAGGCATCCTGCTGATAGACTTGCAGATAGCTCAGTTTGGTATAAGTGTTTTCCAGCAAATAACGACAAGCCTCATCCAGCTTGGTGGTTGGACTTGAAGATGAAAGTTGTAGGTGTTGACCCAGTGCATAACTTTCCGCGTCCAGCAACATTTCTTCGACCCGGGCACGCAGGCGTTTTTTACGCTCCTGGTTCTCACGGCCACGGTCTGCCAGAATACGGCTGATATCCGATTGGGTGCCATCATCATTTAACCGAATAAATTTATTGGTTTTCAGCCAGGTGCGCAGTTCATTAAAGAACTGTTTATCGTCTGCCAGTTTAAACAATATCTGCCCTTCAGCCTCGGCGCTTTTACCAATACAGTAAGCTTCAGTATAGAGGTTGTATTCCGTATCCAGCGGAGAAATGATTTCGACTTTCAAATCACTCTCATACTTGCCATCCAAGCTATGGCTATCCAGAAAACGTCCAATCTGATAATCCATCTTGTTGGCTTGATGGCGGTATTTGTTCTGATCCCGCAGTAAATCTTTAAAGATCAGATTAGCTAACTCTTTATTTTCTTCTGAAGCCGCTAAGTCTGTGGCTTTAATTTTACGGGTGATATCGCGTTCTTCATTGGTCAGGAACAGGAACTCATCACCATTCCTAGTAATCAGGCTCTCTTTTTCCAGACGCAGTAGGCTTTCTTCAATCCGCTTGCGTAATGCCAGCTTATCTTCATCAATTTTCTCAATCGACAAAGTCACCAGGTTATCCAAGGTACCTTTGATGATATCGACATAGCGGATCATGAACAGGGTACGCAGCATCTGCACATCAAAACCATCCAGGGTTTTATTTTGCCCTGCCTGGTCGATGGTACGCTTCACTGCTGTATCCAGGAAGCCTTCCACTGAAGTATAGAAGCGGTGGAAAGGAACCAGTGCCCCGACTTCATCTGTGGCAATCGCATTCGCGGCCATCTGGAACGCATCTAGCATGGACCGTTCACCATAGGCCAGGTGTGCACCGGTCGCACCGACTTTACGGATTTCTTCAAATACTTTTTGCACCAGCTGGAAATGGTACGGCGCAAAAGGATAGTTATGAATAAAGCTGTCTGGACCCTCATAGTTCTTGAGGGTTGGGCCTGAACGGTCAAAGGTAATCTGATTTTTTAAGATATCGCCCTTTTGCTCAAACACCGATCTGAGCAATGATTCTGCTTCTGGGGTTTTACGTAATAAACGTTTCTGGATGACTTCATCGGTATTGGAACTGGACAGTGATAAACGGGTTTTAAAACGCCCAGCAATCTTGGAGAAGTCATTGGCTTTGGAAGAAGACATCTCACCTAAAACAGCATCGATGTCTGCCTGTGAGGTCACGATAATCCAAGCGCGGCCTTTACAGATCGTACCTAGGTTTTCAGTAATGGTTTGCAATGTCAGCATCAAGCGGGTATCGCTGCCAATAAACTGCCCCACTTCATCGACCAAGAACAACATGCGTTGCTGGGGTCCTTTGCTGTCCAGGTATTCTTTCACCCACTGACAGAAGTTTTCCACCGAAACACTAAAGGTCTGCTCAGAATCCTCAAACCATTTATGCGCAGCTTCAGCAGATAAGTTGAGGGCTTGGGAAATTGCGGTTTCGACATCATCCTGATAGAACTGATAGCCGTCACGCTCCTCTAGCCAGGACATGCCGCTAGATTCTTCAAAAGCCTGTTTAAAGCGCTCATACACCCCTTTCTGGCTCAGGTGACGTTCCATATGTGCAATATGTGGATGATCGGCACTAAAACCCTGATATTCGTTAAACACGCGTAAAAACACATTCAGAATCGGATTACCATCATCATTGGAGCTGGCTTTACTGTCGATATTAAATAGGATGACATCGGCATGATGACTAACCGCTTTACCAATATCCGCACGGATAAACGCATCCCGGATTTTGCTTTCATCAAAGAATTCTGCAGCACTGCGTTCGTTACCTTCCGCGTCACGTGCCACTTTATTGGCCAGAATATACGACAAGGTTTTCAGGAAATGTGATTTACCTGAACCAAAGAAGCCCGAAATCCATACGCCGACACGGTTGGCAATCGAAGGATCGCTTAGGTCTGTGCCATAAGACTGGAAAAAGTCCCGAAAATGCTTTTCCAGTTCATTGGTGACCACATACTCATCGAGTTCCTGATAAACCGTAGTATTGTCATTCTGGTCTGCTTTTACGACCCCGTTAATCGCACGATCTAATGGCTTATAAAAAAGTTCTTTAATGTTCATCTCAATCAATTCCCCGGAATTCTTATTTCTATTTGCCGTGTTAAGGCACTAATCTGAATGCTCTGTAGTAATTATTGCTTGGAATTTTTCCAAATAAACTCATCGCTTGACCGTCGTAATAACCTGGGTAAAACAGCACCACTGGCTTATGCCCCAGTAACGAATGCAAACTGTTTAATAAGTGATGGGCACGTAACAGTGGCCAAACCGACCCAACCCCAGTCATCAACACAATATCTTGCGCATTGGTGGCATATTTACTCACCAGATACGGCGCGAACTTATCCATATGCAGTGGGCCCTTTAAGGCTTTGAGCAGCGCTTCATCGCCTTTGGCTTTTTGCATTTGAATGGCTTTATCGATGAAGTTACGCTCAGCCAGATAATCCACCACGGCTTGCAGCAGGTTGATATTCACCACCTTCAGCTGACTGTGTTTTTTCTCCAGCATCCCTTCGAGAAAATGCAAATATTCGCGCACTTTCAACTCATCTTCAGGCGCATAATCAAAAATCCAGAAGCCAATTTCATTGCCCAATCCTTGTCCAGTGAGAAACTCAGTGGAAAGAATTCGCTCTGGAATCTGGTTCAGACGCTCATGTATTGTTTGACTCATTGCTGCCCCTCTACAACTACCGCGTCCATAGCGACACTTCCATAGATCTTTTAATGCGTTGTTTATAATGTTCTTCCAACAGGCTACGCAGCTCTGCTCTGACGATCACGCGCTGCAACTCCAGCTTACGGGTACTTTTTAAGTAACCGGCTTCTGCCAGCATGCGAAACACCACCTGCCCCATTTTTTTCTTGCTGGACTCTTTCCAATCACAGATATCCGGATCTCGTTGTGAACGCTCATCCAGAAAGTCTGACCAGATATAACTGTCCAGGTATTGAGCCTGAGAGATATAGGCCTCTCTCATCACCGTTTCCATAAACTCAAGCAGCAACAGGTTGCGTTCCAATGCGCCACAAAAAGCCACCTGGGTCGCCAGCTCATCATCCCCATCACGCAAAGCTTTCCAGAAATCAGGCTCTAAGCGCTCAAGACGCTTACGAATGGCAGTGGCGTTACGTTGGGCTGAAGCAGGCGTTCTTTTTTGCAGAATATTGTCAATCTGAATTGCCTGATGCCATTGTTCTGGAGTCGCTTCTCGTAATAACAGATCAGCGATCAGCCGGCTTTCACGCACCATCAGGGAGCCACCAATCAGGTCACTGTCATAATGAAATTGTTCTAACATGGCCAATCTCCTATGAGGCCTGATCAAACAGGTAAGACGACAGCTTTTCGATATCTGAGCGTTGTAGTACCAAGGGATATTTCAAGGCATCATCCGCCTCAGCCAGCGTGATCGCGGCCTGATATCGCTGCAAGGTATAGTGAGCCAGGGCTTTTTTCACCGGAATCTGTAATCTGCCATCAGGCATGCCGAAGTCTTTTTCGACCAGCGCTTGTTGTGATGAGTTCAATTTTGGATTAGGGATCAGCGTCAGTACAATTTCTTCATGCCATTGCTGATCCTGAGCTAGATCTACTGACTCAATTGCCACCACAACAGGTATGCGATCAATTCTGGAGAGTAAAAAGTCCTTAAACTGCTTGCTCTGATGGCAATAGGCACGGACATGCCAGCGAAAACCGGTATACACCAGGGTGTGTGGGGAAATGATGCGTTCATGCCACTGCGG
>NZ_VOYT01000025.1:0-32667 GCF_013420145.1 Acinetobacter sp. YH12021 | reverse complement strand
CGACTCATGAGTGCTCGGTTATATGCGGGCCAATTGGTTGTGCGGTAGATTTTGTGTGTAGGCTTCTTCATTTGAAAATTATATCGCTGAAAAAGCCTTTACAGATAGGTTTGTGCAACAAAGCCTTGATGAAGTAAAAGATATTCCTCATTTAAAAACCCACGATCAATTGCAGTCAGCTTTAATGAAAGCTAAAAACCTGCAAAATCAGATTGATAAAATTAATGTGATTGATGCAACTAGAGATATGTTTTTAATCCAAAATAACAGAGGGCCGATCACAATTAATAGAAATATGTTTATTGATGTTTTTAAACAGGATTTTAATCCACACATGATTCAAATATTAAAATCTCAAGGTATATATTTAGGTGATCCAGACAATGTTCTATACAAAAAAATTCATAATACCCCTTAGTATATTATGTTGCTTATTTTTAACTAGCTGCTCACTCGCCTCTCAAACAGACAAAAATAGTGAAGCACTGAAAAATGCTAATCGTGGAATAGTGGGTACATTGTTATCTGATGCCAAAGTGTACCAAATCGCCTCCACATCCGAACCCTCTCCCTTAACGCAGCAATTACTACTTTCAACACTTGAAAAAGTTGCTGTAATACGAGGCTATGAGCAAACTATTGGCAATGCTTATCATTTTGATGCTGATCTAAATATTGCCCAAATCAATCAAATCTGCTGGATGGGGATTTTTCTGCAGAAATATAAGCCATATTTACCAACGCAAATTGAAAAACATGAAAGCTACCTCTGGATTAATACCTATATTAAACATTGGCAACAACAACTAAATAGCACTTATGGTGAGACATTGATTGAAAATGACTGTAGAAAATCAGAGTAAATCTATAACGTTCAAGCTATTCTTGGCGAAACGTTGATTATATTTTTGTTGATTTATCTCCGAGCATGCAGGTGCGATAACATCTTAAAGAAATCCCCTTTCAACATAGCCACATCCCCCTAAATTTTGTAGAATATGCGTTTTACCCCATGGTGCTTTTCAATGACCGCTTGGACTGCTCACGTTACTGTCGCCACCGTTATCGAAAAAAACGGAAAATTCCTGTTTGTTGAAGAACATACAGAAGGTGTGACGCATAGCGTGTTTAATCAGCCTGCAGGGCATGTTGAAGCTGGCGAAAGCTTAATTGAAGCAGCAATACGTGAAACCATGGAAGAAACTGGGCATCGGGTGAAAATTAATGCCTTACTCGGTATTTATAGCTATACTCCGCCTATGTTTCCTGACCGCACCTATTATCGCTTCTGCTTTCTAGCCGAATCGCTGCAACATGATGCGCAAGCCCAGCTCGATCCCGATATTATTGGTACAGTATGGATGTCTGCAGACGAACTGGCTGAATCGGCACGTGCCCGAAGTCCGTTGGTACTGAAAGCGGTTCAAGATGCGCTCAGTGGTCAATCTTATCCTTTATCGCTCATTTACGAGCACCAAAATTCTCCCCTTATTTCTAGTTTGGATGCCTAATCCTATGCAACAACGTGTCATCGTCGGTATGTCAGGTGGTGTAGATTCATCTGTTTCTGCTGCACTTCTACTTCAACAAGGTTATCGGGTTGAAGGGCTTTTCATGAAAAACTGGGAAGAAGATGACGGCACTGAATATTGCACCGCGATGGAAGATCTTGCCGATGCGCAAGCGGTGTGCGACAAGCTAGGCATTAAGTTGCATACAGCCAACTTTGCGATGGAATATTGGGATCGGGTTTTTGAGCATTTTCTTGCCGAATATGCCGCAGGACGCACGCCAAACCCAGATATTTTATGCAATAAAGAAATTAAGTTCCGTGCCTTTTTAGATCACGCCATGAATTTAGGTGCAGATTTTATCGCCACAGGTCACTACGCTCGTCGTGGTGGAACGCAGTACAACTCCAAAGGTGAAGCATACGCTCCACTGTTACGTGGTTTAGATAAAAATAAAGATCAAACCTATTTCTTACATGCAGTGCATGGTCGTGAAATCAATAAAACCTTGTTCCCTGTGGGCGAAATTGAAAAGCCGCAAGTCCGAAAAATTGCCGAAGAACTAGATTTAGTCACTGCCAAGAAAAAAGACTCGACAGGGATTTGCTTTATTGGTGAACGTCGCTTTAATGATTTCTTAAAACAATATTTGCCTGCTCAAGCTGGAAAAATTGTTTTAGACGATGGCAAAGAGGTTGGTGAACATCACGGCTTAATGTACTATACGCTCGGTCAGCGTGGCGGGATTGGTATTGGCGGCTTAAAAGGTGTTGCTGAAGGTGCATGGTTTGTCCTGCATAAAGATATTGAAAACAATCGTTTAGTGATTGGTCAAGGTCATGAACATCCACTCATGCAAAGCACTATTTTATGGAGCGAAGCAATTGATTGGGTGGCAGGTGAACAAGAAATTCCAGCGTCAGGCTTCCATTGTACTTGTCGCACTCGCTATCGCCAAGATGATCAGGACTGTGTAATTTTCAATGATGACAGCATGCCTGGCGGTGTACGTGTGGAATTTGATGAACCACAACGTGCAGTCACTCCTGGTCAAAGTGTCGTATTCTATTCAGGCGAAATGTGTTTAGGCGGTGGTGTGATTCACCATACCAATGCACCTAAACCCGATTTTATTTAAGGATTGTTTTGGATGACAGAGTTACCGTTTCAACAGTCACCAACTCTGAATGTTCGCCAAAATCGTGCCTTGGCGTTAGCGGGTGTGTTTCAAGCCACCCAGCTCACGCACATGACTGCACTCACAGGCAGACAAAGTATTGGTGAAAGCGGTAACTTTTATTTTGAGCAATTAATTAAAGCCAGTTTAAATATCCGTCCAAGTAGCAATCACAGTTCGCAAACTTTGGATTTTTTTAATCATTTGGCCGATATTTCTTTGGGTTTAAAAACGCTAGAAAGCAGCATCAACCAACCTTTTAATACTGCTCCTAAATCGCGTTTACCTAAATTATCCAATACCAAACTACCCATGTCGTATGCGATGGCACTCTTACAATTAGAAAAGAAAGTGTATAGCAATCCTAAATACGTCGAAATTATTGAGCAGTCACAGCAAAAAATCTTAAAACAACTTTCATTTTTTGATCATAACTATTTGCATCCCAGTATTATTGCCAATTTAGCCCAAACCTATGTCGATACTGCGGGACAAATTAACCCGCGCATTATGGTACGTGGCAATGCAGAAGCATTTAAGGATTCTGCACATACCAACCGAATTCGAGCTTCGCTTTTTACAGGCTTACAAATGGCACACCTTTGGCGTCAACTTGGTGGCAGTTCATGGGGCATGGTATTTAGCAAACGTAAATTATTACGTGATATTCAAGATCTGGCGCGTTTACAGTATCAGGTGGTTTAAACCATGCTGAACACGCTTTTGTTTTAGGTTTAATTCCAAAGTTTAAGGAATCGATATGAACGCTTTAACCGCACTTTCTCCATTAGATGGGCGCTATGCAAGCAAATGTGATGCTCTCCGCCCTTTCCTCTCTGAGTTTGGTTTAATCCATGCTCGTGTGACTGTTGAAGTGCGTTGGTTACAAGCGCTTGCCAATCGTCCTGAAATTACCGAAGTACCTGCTTTCAGTGCTGCAACGAATGCTGCATTAGATGCAATTGTTGCAGATTTCTCTGAAGATGATGCCAACCGCATTAAAGAAATTGAACGCACCACCAACCATGACGTAAAAGCAGTTGAATATTTCTTAAAAGAAAAAATTGCCAACATTGATGAGTTAAAAAATGCAGGTGAGTTCATTCACTTTGCTTGTACTTCAGAAGACATCAACAACTTGTCACATGCTTTAATGCTTAAAAATGGTCGTGAAGTATTGGTTGCAGCGATGCAGCAAATCATTGATTCGATTGTTGCATTGGCAGAAAAACACGCAGATCAACCAATGTTGTCACGTACTCACGGTCAAACTGCAAGCCCAACAACTTTGGGTAAAGAAATGGCAAACGTGGCATATCGTCTTGCACGTCAAATCAAACAGTTCAAGCAAGTTGAGCTTTTGGGCAAAATCAATGGTGCAGTAGGTAACTACAACGCTCACCTTTCTGCATACCCAGAAATCAACTGGCCTGCACATTCTCAAGCATTTGTAGAATCTTTAGGTTTAAGCTTTAACCCATACACGACTCAAATTGAGCCACACGACTATATGGCAGAATTGTTTGATGCGCTACGTCGTTTCAACACCATTCTAATCGACTTCAACCGTGACGTTTGGGGCTACATCTCACTTGGTTTCTTCAAGCAAAAACTGAAAGAAGGTGAAGTTGGTTCTTCAACCATGCCGCACAAAGTAAACCCAATTGACTTTGAAAACTCTGAAGGTAACTTGGGTATCGCCAATGCAGTCTTGGCTCACTTAGGCGAAAAATTACCAATCTCTCGCTGGCAACGTGACTTAACTGACTCGACTGTATTGCGTAATATGGGTGTTGGTTTTGCACAAAGCTTGATCGCATTTGAAGCTTGCTCTAAAGGTATTGGCAAACTTGAATTGAACGCACAACGTATTCTTGAAGATTTAGACAATGCTCAAGAAGTATTGGCTGAGCCAATTCAAACTGTGATGCGTCGTTATAACATCGAAAAACCATACGAAAAATTAAAAGCTCTTACACGTGGTCAAGCTATGACACGTGACATGATGGTAGATTTCGTGAATGGTAATGAGTTGGAAGGCGTTCCTGCAGCAGATCGCGCACGTTTAGCGACAATGACGCCTGCAACTTATACAGGTAATGCGGCTGAACAAGCGAAACAAATTCAAGATTTAATTGCTAAAATCTAATTTGTAAAAGCTGTCATCACAATACAAAAATGCGAAGCTTCGGCTTCGCATTTTTATTAGAATAAAACAAATCTTCCAACTTAAACATCACATGCAAAATCAATTCCGCATTCAACATTACTGTGCTTTAGGCTTGGTTATACTCGCCATGCTTGCTGCCAGTATTCAACCACTGGAATTTGAATCGTATCTACTGCATCAGGCAGGCACAGTTTTTATGCTCGCGGCTTTATTGATTGCGTTTAAAAAAGTAGGACTGAGTTTTTCTAGCTTTGTGCTGTATTTAATATTTTTACTGATTCATATTGTCGGAGCACATTATCTGTATTCTTATGTGCCCTATAATGATTGGATTTTGCACAGCTTTGGCTTCAATTTAGATCAGAGCATGGGTTGGTCACGCAATATGTATGACCGTTTTGTGCATTTGGCTTATGGTATTTTGCTCTATCCTGTTTTATTGCGCTTGTTTGAAGTCTGGTTTCCAAAAAACAAACCTATCGTTTTATATCTTTTGGTCATTCAATTTATCATGGCAAGCAGTTTAATTTATGAATGGGTGGAATGGCTCATTGCGCTTGGCTTATCGCCAGAAGATGCTGAAAATTATAATGGTCAGCAAGGTGATATTTGGGATGCACACATGGATATGCTTTTAGCAACGATAGGAGCAATGCTGATGGGATGCTTCTACTTGATCAAGAAACCCTAACAGGATGCCTCTTTCGTACTAAATCCAAATTTATTGCCAATACCACCACCAGAAGCCAGCTAAACTTGCGACTGAAATCATCCAGATCAACACCGTTAATACTGCAGGTTTAACTGAACCCCAAAACATGGTTTTGGCAAGCCATTTTTTAAACAATACGCTGCTTAAAGTTAAGCTCGCTAAATGCACCAATACCGCAGCTAAGAATAAATTTGCTGCAAATTCATGTAGCTCTTTTAAAGTATGACTTTGGGTATAATCGGTGAAAAATCCAACCAACACAGTTAAAGGCAATGCCAACCAAATCAACAAAATACTGAATTGAAACGCACTGGAACTGCCTGACTTTAAAAACGGTAATGAAAAAAACTGCTGTGGCTGTTTCCAATCGCGTTTTACAAATTGTTGAATCATGCCTAAACGTTTAGAAATTCCTGTCGGCTGTGTGCTGTTCAACATACTCAACACCTGCCATACGATTCGTAAAGCTAAACTAATCCCCAACGTATAGCCAAAAGCCATATGTAACTGATGCCATTCTTCCGCATCACCTGTTAAGTAAGCCCCTGTAAAACTTAGCAGCATCACCACATGCAAAAAGCGAATCATTAAATCTGTAGATGTTGATTGCTTCGCGGGCACACTATTTGTTTGCATATTCAATCTATCAAGGTGGTTTTGTTCTTATCACAAAGATATAACATCAAGCTGAATTGAAAATTAAGATGCTTAAATCAAAGACCCTATATTTTTGAATAAAAGTGAATAAAAAAATTGCGCTCAATTGAGCGCAATTTTTAGATAAATTTTAGAAGTTAGATCATCACTATTACAGTTTAGGATCACGGATTTGCAACAAACTGCTGTTGGCTTTGCTTAGGCTATCAACCAGTTTATTCATCACTGCAGGAATCAAACTGTCTGCCATTTGTGCAGCTTGCAAACCCAGTTTTTCACCCAAAGTTGGCTTTTTACGGGTTTGAATCACATAAATATCATGCTGTGGCAACAAACTTAGTAAGTATTCATCTGAGGTTTGTAACTTATCTACCAAGTTTAAATCCAGTGCATCCTGACCATACCAATGCTCACCTGTTGCCACTTTTTCAACATTCAGTTGTGGACGGTATTTTTCGACAAAGTGTTTAAATAGTACATGAGTTTGTTGCAATTCTTCTTCAAACTTAGCCTTGCCTTCTTCGGTATTTTCACCAAACATGGTCACAGTGCGTTTGTATTGACCTGCTGTGTACATCTCAAAATCTATATTTTTTTCTTTGAGCAAGCGATTAAAGTTAGGCACTTGTGCCACTACGCCAATAGAACCCAAAATCGCAAATGGCGCTGACACAATTTCTGAACCAATACATGCCATCATATAGCCACCACTTGCTGCGACTTTATCGACGCAAATCGTGAGATGGAAACCTGCATCACGCAAACGTACCAATTGTGCAGCTGCAAGCCCATAACCATGCACCATACCGCCTGGACTTTCCAAACGTACCACAACACGGTCACGTCCAGCTTTGGCCGTTGCCAAAATTAGGGTGATTTCTTCACGCAATTGCTCTACAGCAGACGCAGCAGTATCACCTTTAAAATCCAACACATAAATTTTTTGATTGTTCTTTTTACGGGCGCGCGCTTCACGTGCCATTTGTTGTGAAAGTTGTAATAGCTCGAGTTTAGATGCCGTGGTTTGCGCAATTTTTTTTCGTTGTTCATTAATTCGCGCATTCAAATGACTAATCCGAATTTCGGCAGGTAGTTTAGGTAAATGAAATAACATAAAAATGAGTTCTCAATTTAATTCGGTTTATTAGGACTACATTAGGTCAATTTCGACTTTTTCAATACTTTTTCTATCTTAAAGCAGCTTCTTTTTGAATCAATCGTAAATATCGTTTAGAAATCTGCCGAACAGCCATTAAACGTACAGCAAACCAAATTTGCCCCTGATAGCAAATCCCAATAATAAGTGCGTTGATCGGCCACCAACCAAACAGTAGAAAACTACCTCTACGCTCATGATCTGAAGGTGTAAGCATTGAATAGAAACACACTAAACCTACGCAGAAACACATTACGCAAAGAAATTCACCTACTGCACTGTGCAAGAACGGTAACTTATTTTTTTGTTGTGCTTTTACATAGCGATAAAACTTAAATTTAGCATTGGCATCAATATAGTCTCGCCAAGCCTGCCGAAAATGGGGATCACTTGCTTGCTGCTGTACCCTAAAATAAACAACAAGCACTATCACACCTGAAACTATCACAAATTGATCATACAACCAACGATGATAATTGCTCATATTGGGGCTTTGAGAAGTTGGAAACCACCCATCATGATTAAAAAACGTTGCCAATAAAATACTCAGCAAAACCAAAAGTGCTGCTATTGTCTCTGCACTATGTTGAAATCCAAACAAGGCATCGATTATTTTTTTCGTGGCTTGGCGTGCTGGTTTTGCCTGTTGTCGTTCTTCTTGTGAAGGAAACTGCATTTTTTATTTTCGCTGCGCGTACAAAACAATCAATACTATAACAAAAAAACAGAATCCTAAGATTCTGTTTTAATAGCTTTCAGGACTTAAGCAGATTAACCAAAACGACCTGTAATATACGCTTCTGTTAATTGATGGTCTGGCTGAGTAAATACTTTTTCAGTCGCATTCACTTCAATCAAATCACCCAAATGGAAGTATGCGGTACGGTCAGATACACGCGCTGCCTGTTGCATTGAGTGCGTTACAATCGCAATCGTATATTGGGTAGAAAGTTCAGAAATTAATTCTTCTACTTTTGCCGTTGCGATTGGGTCAAGCGCCGAACATGGTTCATCCATCAAAATTACTTCTGGACTTACCGCAATGGTACGCGCGATACAAAGACGTTGTTGCTGACCACCAGAAAGACCTGTACCTGGTTGATTCAAACGATCTTTCACTTCATCCCACAAACCTGCCTTACGCAAGCTGTTTTCTACAATTTCTTCTAAATCGTACTTATCACGTGCTAAACCATGCAATTTAGGACCATAAGCCACGTTTTCAAAAATTGATTTCGGGAATGGGTTTGGCTTCTGGAACACCATGCCCACTTGCGCACGCAATAACACCACGTCAAGGTTCGGGTCATAAATGTCTTGGTTATCCAACATTACTTTACCCGTTACACGACAGCTATCAATCGTGTCGTTCATACGGTTTAAAGTACGCAAGAACGTAGATTTACCACAACCTGATGGACCAATGAAAGCAATAACTTCATTTTCATAGATATTTAAATCAATACCTTTAATCGCTTCAGATTCACCATAGTACACATGCACGTCATTGGTACTTAACTTTACATTTGATGATTTCGCTTCTTTTTTGCTTGAAGTTTGCGTATCAAATTGTGAAACAAACGAAGTCGATGATTGCTTCTGTTCTACATCGGTAGATGTAAATTGGCTTTGTTGTGGATTCACTTGCTTATCCTGTTCTAAGGAATTCTGTTTTTCTGTGCTTGCTACAGCATTCATATTCTCTGCCCTCAATTACCAGCGTACTTCAAACTTCTTACGTAACCAAATTGCAAGGCTGTTTAAGCCAATCATTAGCGCAAGTAGTACGATAATGGCTGCAGCGGTACGTCCCTCGAAGAAGTTACGCAATTCATTACCCTGCCATAAGAAAATTTGCACAGGTAACGCAGTAGATTGATCAAGTGGAGTTGCTGGTACACTGGCAACGAAAGCACTCATACCAATTAATAACAATGGTGCGGTTTCACCTAAAGCTTGTGCGACACCAATAATTGCACCCGTTAAAATACCCGGCAATGCAAGTGGGAGTACGTGGTGGAACACTGTTTGTAAACGAGAAGCACCCAAACCTAAAGCAGCTTGACGAATAGACGGCGGCACTGCTTTTAATGATGCACGCGTGGTAATAATCACGGTTGGTAAAGTCATTAAACTCAGTACCAAACCACCGACCAATGGTGCAGACAATGGTAAATGCATCCAACCAATAAAGATCGCGGCACCCAACAAACCAAATACAATAGAAGGTACAGCGGCCAAGTTATTGATGTTCACTTCAATAATATCAGTAATCGCATTTTTTGGCGCAAATTCTTCTAAGTAAATTGCTGATGCAACACCAATTGGAATCGAAATAAAGATCACAATCAGCATCATGAATAATGAACCCGTGAATGCACCTGCCAAACCAGAAGTCGCTGGAGAACTACGTGAGTCTGGGCTAACAAAAATATTGGTATTGAAAGTACTTTCAATAATACCTTGTGACTCTAACTTGTCTGCTAATTGACGTACTTCAGGGCTTAACTGTTGCTGCTCATCTGGCAGGCTACGGTCAATCTTGCCTTCTAACCATACATCGACGTTGGCATCTGCAAGTACTTTAACATCTTTGGTTTGACCAATCAGTGATGGATCAGCCAACACCATGTCACGTACACGGTACGCTTCAGAACTGGTATATAAATAGCCAAGATCATCACGCTGTGCTTCTAGCGCTTTATCTTTAGCAATAATGCCGTTCACAATGAGGGCATCCCAATCGACCATGCCCATTTCAGTTTGCCACGCAATCATACGTTCTTCGTATTGGGCTGGTGACTCACCTGCAATTGCTTTCGGTTTTGGACCTACATTCACAACTGCTGGATCGAAATAAATTGGAAGGCTCATGCTGCTTTGCCAAAATGCTGGCAAGCCTTTGGCCAAAATACTGCCAAAAAGCAACACGACAAAGAATAAACCTGCGATAACTGCCGACAGCCCCATAATACGGAAAGTTTTTTCCTTACGATGGCGCTTACCCAATGAACTGGCGATAGTCTTTTTACGTTGTTCACGTAATTCGGCAGCAGCTTGTGGATCTAACTGATCCAAAGACGATGTATTTGAAGTACTCATTAGTCGTATTGCTCACGATATTTACGCACGATGTATAGTGCAACAATGTTCAAACCTAAGGTAATCACGAACAGGGTCAAGCCAAGTGCGAAAGCAACCAATGCTTGTGGACTTGCGAAATCTGTATCACCTGTTAATTGGTTCACAATCGTAATCGTAACCGTAGATACCGCCTCTAATGGGTTTGCGTGTAGTAAAGGACTATTACCTGCAGCTAACACCACAATCATGGTTTCACCAATCGCACGTGACGCAGCAAGTAAGAACGCACCAATCACCCCTGGTAATGCAGCTGGCATAACCACACGGCGAATGGTTTCAGATTTGGTTGCACCCAAGCCTAAAGAACCATCACGTAGCGCACGCGGCACTTGCGTAATAATGTCATCAGACAATGAAGATACAAATGGAATGATCATAATACCCATGACCAGACCTGCAGTTAATGCACTAGTGGCATTAATATCGAGTCCAATTAAGGCACCTGCAGTTTTTAAGAACGGACCAATGATCATCATGGCAAATACACCATATACAATCGTTGGAATACCCGCTAAAACTTCAATGGTTGGTTTTGCCCAAGCACGGAATTTAGGAGATGCATATTCTGCTAGATAAATTGCAATCATTAAGCCAATTGGTACTGCAACAAGTAAGGCAATACCACTGACCATTAAGGTACCCCACAGCAATGGCAATAAACCATAACTGCCGTCTGCACTACCCGATGTACTAAAACCTGGGTTCCAGACAGTACCAAAGAAGAAATCCAGTGGGCTAACGAAACTAAAGAATCGCATTGCTTCACTGAACATAGACATCACAATACCAACTGTAGTCAGAATCGCGACACCAGAACATAATGCCAAAGAAATGTTGATGATTTTTTCAACTTGGTTACGTGCGCGGAATTGTTGTGAAACACGTTTCTTTGCCCACACCAGACCAAATAAAGCCGCACAAATAACAACCGCAAGTTTAGCGTATGAACCAATCGTTGCTACTTTAGACAATTGCTCTGCCGCTGCAACTTCGTATGCAGCAGGTGTATCACTTACACCAAAACCAGATGCAATGGCTTGTACGCGATCAACCAAAACACTTGTACTTGCAGGGTCTAGGCTTGCAGCAATGTGCGCTGGCACATTATTAATTACCACTTGCTCTAGAATACTTGGTTCAACCAAGTTCCAAACAATCAAAATTAAAAAAGCAGGAATACCACACCATAATGCTACCAACGCGCCATAATATCCTGGGCGTGAATGTAACATTGCAGAGTTATTTCCCTTACCTGCTAGGTTACGGCTCTTGCTTAACCCGATTTGATAGGCTACGGCGATAATCGCCAATAACACACCTATGAGTAGCAGATTCATGTATTCTCCACTGTTTTTTCAATTTGTGTTTTTGAAAAAACATTTCTTAGCAAAAAGCCGATGGCAGGTTGTTCCCTGCCATCAGCTGCTTTAACTCAAATTACTTAACCGCTTTACCAGCTTTGAAGTTAGCAAGAACTTGTGCACGCTCTTTGTCAGACATAGAGATCAAACCTGCTTTGTCTAATTTAGAACCTTTACCAGATACTTTCTTGCTCAAGAAGTATTCAGTAAATTGCGGTAAACTTTTGATTGATTTAAGGTGCTCACCTTTCACGTAGAAGAACAATGGACGTGATACAGGGTAAGAACCATTTAAAATTGTGTTTTCAGATGGCGCTACGTTGTTTACAGTTGCAACACGTAAACGGTCACGGTTTTGGTCATAGAAACCTAAGCCGAATACACCTACTGCGCTTGGAGAAGTTTTCAAACGTGCCAGTGTTTCTGTGTAGTCACCCGCGATTTCGATTACACGACCATCCTTACGGAAAGTAGTACACGCTTTCTTTTGCGCATCTTTGTCTAATGCTTTGATTGCAGCATAAGCTTCACAGCCTGCATCAACCATTTTCTCTTGGAACACTTCACGTGTACCGTGGTTAGACGCTGGAATTACAAGTGTAATAGGCTCGTTTGGAAGTGTTTTGTCAATTTGGTTCCAACGTGTATATGGGTTAGCAACCATCTTACCTTTAGATGGTAATTGAGCTGCAATTGCTGCATATACATGGTAAGGCTTTAATTTGTAAGCCGCTTTGTTTGCGTTAGAAGCAAATACGATACCGTCGTAACCAATTTTAATTTCTAAAACTTGGTTTACGCCTGCTTTTTTACAAGCAGCTAATTCTGAATCTTTAATTTTACGAGATGAGTTCGCGATGTCGATTGTGTTATCACCCACACCTGTACAGAACTGCTTCAAACCACCTGAAGAACCGCCTGAACCAACAACTGGAGTTTTGAATTGTGGGAAAGTATTACCAAATTCTTCTGCTACAATACTTGCGTATGGTAGAACGGTTGAAGAACCCGCGATTTGGATGGTGTCACGAGCTGCGTTTGCAGTTGTTGTTACAGCTGCTGCAGATACGGCTAAAGCAATGGCGATGTTAGTAAAGCGCATTCTGTTCTCTCTCATAGTATGCAAGTTCGGAGTACGTCACTTGTTATTAAGTTTTGTACTTATTTCGATAACTGCATTGTGGTTTTATAATATGACAACCATGTTACAGCTTTGTTACGCTTTGGTTATATTTGCTTTTCGTATCTGAAATAATTTTTAAATGATTTAAAATCAATAACTAATAAAACACTAGAGTGCTTATTTTTTTCAGTATTTAAATTTCAAATTGTAATAATTCATGCCAATGTCATCATTATTTATGGTTTTTTCTACCAAAATTGATGGTTTATTCGCCAATTGCGTAATTTTTATGACATCCGCAGTGCATTATTTGAGCCCAAAACACCCAATCCATCACAAAATTCAAGCAAGAACGGTACAACACTTCACTGCAATATTTTTAATCAGACACAAAAAAAGCCACCGTAGTGACTTCTTTTGTTGTATTTCATAACAATCTGAATAATGAAAGCATTAGTCGATTGGTGGCGTATAAGTACCCGCGACAATCGCATCTTTAATGCGATCTGCTTCTGCCAATACTAGGCCTAACAAGTTTTTCACGTTTTCAAGTGTTGCCACTGGACTTAAAGTCGTCATCTTCAATGATTGAACATTACCGACTTTAGTTACACCAATATTGGCCTCACCACGTGCAAATAATTCATCTGCCACGTTTTGGTTCAAGCTATCCAAGAACTCTGCAGGATAACCTTCAGGCACAACACGGAACAACACTGAAGCAAATTGTGGTTCAACCAACAATTCTAAACCTGCAGTCGCCTTAATATAATCAGCAACGTCACGGGTTAGCTTCACACCATGATCAATCATAGAACCGTAAAGTTCTTCACCCAAGGCTTCAATTGTCATCCAAAGTTTCAATGCATCAAAACGACGTGTTGTTTGTAATGACTTAGACACCAAGTTTGGTACGCCATGTTCTTCATCATAAGCAGAGTTCAAATATTCTGCTTCATAGTGCATGAAACGATAGTTCGCTTCATCTTTCAGTAAGAACGCACCGCACGAAATAGTTTGGAAATAATGCTTATGGAAATCCAGTGTCACAGAATCAGACAACTCAATACCATCAAGCATGTCACGATGACTGTTAGAAAGAATTAATGCACCACCCCAAGCTGCGTCAATGTGCATCCACGCGCCATATTGATTGGTGATGTCACGAATCTTTTTAAGTGGATCAATCGCGCCCGCATCGGTTGTACCCGCAGTTGCAACCACACATGCAACGATCTTACCTTCAGCTTTTAAATGCGCCATGGTTTGCTCAAGTGCAACCACGTCCATTTGTGCATTTTCATTAACAGGTACAGTAACAACCGATTGGAAGCCCATACCCATCATCGCCATGTTCTTTTGCACAGAGAAGTGTGCATTTTCAGAACAAATGACTTTCACATTACGCATTGCATCGCTTGGAATACCATCGCGCTGAACAGACCACGGATTACCGTTTTCATCTTTCCAGTTCTTTGCAATACACGCATCACGCGCCAATAACACACCCATCAAGTTAGACTGCGTACCACCTGAAGTGAACACGCCCGCTTGACCTGCACCATAGCCAACTTTTTGACGTAACCAGTCAATTAGTTGTACTTCCATCAATGAACCTGCAGGGCTTTGATCCCAAGAGTCCATAGACTGGTTGGTTGCGTTAATGAGAACTTCTGCAATTTGGCTTGCCACCATAGTTGGACAATGCAAATGTGCCAAAGAATGTGGATGATGAACTTTTAAACTTTTGTTTAAGAAAAGCTCAACCATGCGTTCCAATGACTTTTGTACACCCAAACCTTGTTTTGCAGGCTGGAAAGAAATCGCTTCACGCAATTCTTTAATGCTGCCGCCTGTGTACATTTTGTCATTTTGCAACCATGCCGCGACTGCTTGAGTCGCTTGTTCCATTGCTGCACTGTAGTCAGCAATGGATTGAGCATCATTGCAGAGTAACGCTTTACGATGTTCTGCAAAATCTACCATAAACTTATGCGCCTCGAACTGCGACTAACGCTTCAGCAACTGCTTTCTTGAAGCGAGCGATGACTTCTACACACTCTTCTTGAGTAATGATGAGTGGACAAAGTAAACGGATTACCGTACCACCACGACCACCTTTCTCAAGCAACAATTTGTTGTCAAAACATGCAGCTTGAACAGCAGCAGCCAATTGAGAGTCTGCTGGATAAGCACCTAAACGGTCTTTTTCTTGGCGTTCATCTACAATTTCGATACCAATCATTAAACCGCGACCACGCACGTTACCAATACATGGGAATTCAACAGCTAATTTTTTCAATTCAGCTTGTAAGAACTCACCACGCTCTTGCGCATTTTGTGCAAGGTTTTGTTCTTTAATGGTTTTAAGCACCACAAGACCAGTACCCATTGCCAATTGGTTACCACGGAAAGTACCCGTGTGACCTGCAGGCTGCCATGCGTCAAACTTACGTTTAATTGCAAGTACAGCCAATGGCAAACCACCACCAACAGCTTTAGACATTACAATCACGTCTGGCTCAATGCCTGCATGTTCAAATGCAAACATTTTGCCTGAACGTGCAAAGCCCGCTTGAACTTCGTCTAAAATTAAAACGATGTTGTGCTTTTCAGTCACTTCGCGGATTTTTTTCAACCATTTAATTGGTGCAGTCACTACACCGCCTTCACCTTGAATTGCTTCAAGAATCACAGCTGCAGGCTTAGTTACACCGCTTTCTACATCTTCAATGAAGTTTTCAAAATAATACGTTAAAGCATCTACACCCGCTTCACCACCAATACCAAGTGGGCAGCGGTATTCATGCGGATATGGCATAAATTGAACACCAGGCATTAAACCATTGACTGCGTTTTTTGCAGACAAGTTACCTGTCATCGCCAATGAACCATGAGTCATACCATGATAGCCACCTGAGAAGCTGATGACTGAGCTACGACCTGTATAGGTTTTTGCAAGTTTGATTGCCGCTTCTGTGCCATCTGCACCTGTAGGACCACAGAACTGCAAGCAGTATTCTTCTTGACCACCAGGCATGTGTGAAAGTAACGCTTCAGTAAAAGCATCTTTCAAAGGTGTCGTTAAATCTAGGGTATGTAATGGCAAACCACTCGCTAAAGTGTCTTGGATGCTTTGAACCACCGCAGGATGGTTATGGCCCAATGCCAAGGTTCCTGCCCCAGCCAAACAATCTAGGTACTCAGTACCTTCAACATCGGTAACCCAACAACCCAGTGCTTTCGCTATCGCTAACGGTAATTTACGAGGATAACTACGCACATTCGATTCCATCTGACTTTGGCGAGTCAAGTAGTATTCGTTTGTGGAATGGTTGGCAGGGTTTACAGAAGTAACGCTCATATCGAATTACCATCTCTGATATGGGTTGAAAGAAATAAGTCTGGTGACTTGCGGTCCTTTGACTCGGTGCTTTTTTGATCTAGCGAGATAGAGTTTTGTTCTTCAAGACTAGGAAGCGGGATAATACCTAATTTTTCTAGAAAATAAACAGGTTTAACCCAAATATTGCCTAATTTCATCGAAAAAACATATCTTGCAGATGATTCGATTGAATTATCATCTTACATTGTGACAAAGGAAAGAAAATTTAACTCTTTCCACTTCCTTTATACGTTTTTTTGCACAATCTCTCAAGTCATGCAGCATTTATTTTCAAAATAGTATAGATCATTATTTTTATTGAATTTTATAAATGCTTTTTTGCTGCAATTTTTAACGCATATTTTACAAAGCCACCACAAATTCAACTAAAAATCCTCACAAAGCAAAGTTACTATTTAAATCAATTCAAACGCTTTTCATAAATCCTGATCCCCTGAATAATAGGTCAAAATATGCGCTTACTTTCTCTCGCTGCTACCCTGTTGGCTGTTGGTGCTGCAAGCACTGCTTTTGCCCAACAAAATGAATCTTTAAATTACAATATCGTCAATGTTCAAGCCGAAGCTACACGCGAAGTTTCAAATGATCAAATGCACGCTGTGTTATATATTGAAAAAAGTCACAAACAGCCTGCTGAACTTGCATCACAAATTAACCAGTTAATGAGCCAAGCCATTGCAACTGCACGTAAGTATCCACAAGTGAAAGTTGAAACGGGCTCACAAACCACCTATCCAATTTACGACAATGACAGTCGTAAGTTAAAAGAATGGCGCGGTCGTGCAGAGGTACGGGTACAAAGCACCGATTTTAAAGCCGCAAGCCAGTTGGTGAGTGAGCTACAACAAAACTTTCAGACCCAATCAATTAATTTTAGCGTGTCGGATGCACAACGCAAAAAAGTTGAAAACGAGTTGATGGTCGAAGCGTCTAAAAACTTTCAACAACGTGCGCAAATGTTAAGTCAGGCTTGGAATAAATCGGGCTATAACTTGGTTAATTTGAACCTAAACACCAATTCTTATTTTCCGCAGCCTGTTATGCGCGCAAGCATGGCAAAATTTGCAGTCGCAGAAACGGCTGTAGCTGATCAAGATATGGCAGCAGGTGAATCTAAAATTACCGTCAATGCAAATGGAACGATTCAGTTTAAATAAACCTGAAGCATGACATGAATTGCTTAAGTAATAAAAAACCGCTTGGATATTCCAAGCGGTTTTTTTTGATAACTTCAATTGAATGATAACTTACAGCATCATCAATAAATCGCCATGTGATTGCGGTGAATCATCTCCAACGAACGTGCCTCGCCTAACACCTGATGCACTTTGTCAGAAGCCAAGCCTTTGACCAAGTCAGCTGAACGCGAACTAAAATTAACACGTCCCACAGCGACACGATGACCTTGTGTATCTACACACTCCACCACATCGCCACGTTCAAAATGCCCTTCTACCGCTTTTACACCCACAGGCAATAAACTGCGATGATTTTCTTTAATGGCTTTGACTGCGCCATCATCAATCACCAAACGTCCTGCCGTTTGTAAATGTGCCGCCAACCACTGTTGATGCGCTGCAATACGGTCATTGTCAGTAATGAACAGTGTACCCAACATTTCGCCCGCCATTAAACGCGCAAGCACATTGTCACTTTCACCACTGGCAATTAAAGTTGGACAACCCGATTTAGCCGCCAAACGCGCTGCACGGACTTTGGTCAGCATGCCACCGCGCCCAAACTTGCCGCCACCACCTGCCATATCAAACAGACTATCATCTAAAGCACGTACAGTATGGAACAGTTTCGCATTAGGATTAGAACGTGGGTCGGAGTCAAACATGCCTTGCTGATCGGTCAAAATAATCAACAAATCGGCATGTACCTGTCCTGCTACCATTGCAGCTAGAGTGTCGTTATCGCCAAAACGAATTTCATCGGTAGAAACCGTGTCATTTTCGTTGATAACTGGAATCACGCGCCATTCAATCAGGTTTTGCAAAGCATCACATGAGTTTAAATAACGACGACGATCTGCTAAATCATCATGGGTTAATAGGACTTGTGCAGTTTGAATCTGGTGTTTTTCCAGCACACTTGACCAAGTTTGAATCAAGCCCATTTGACCAATGGCAGCGCATGCCTGAAGACTGGGTAGATCGGTGGGTCGATGCTCAAGTTTCATTCGCACCATACCTTCAGCCACAGCTCCCGATGACACTAAAATAATTTCGTGTCCAGCATTGTGTAGATCTGCAATTTGTCCCGCCCAATGCGAGATTGCATCCAAATCTAAACCTTGCCCATTGGCTGTGAGTAAAGATGATCCGATTTTAACAACGATTCGTTTACAACCCTTGAGCTGACGTTGCCCATCTACCACTTCTATCATCTTGTCCTCAGTCACTTTTTGTAGCGCTTAGCGTACGTAGTACACTTCTACTTCGCCATCTTCACCATCATCGTCTTCGTCGTCATCGCCCAGCATACCTGCAAGACGTTGCTGACGGCGCATCTCACGATACGCTTCTTTCGCGGCAATGGTTTGTTCACGTGTTTCAGCTTCCAGCTGATCACGGAATGCTTTCATTTCTGCTGCGTACTCAGGATCTTCAACTTCGCGTTCGCGTTGTTGTTCAATTTGATCCATCAAGTAATACACCACTTGCTGTGTACCCTCAGACATTAAACCTGAAGTTTTGAACACAGGGCCATCCCACTGCAATTCTTCAAGAATGTGTTTACACCATTCTTCACGTGAATCTTCAGGAAGTTGATCAAGTTTATTCAACACCAACACGATTGGTAACTTTGCCAAAGTTGGAGAGAATTTTTCCAACTCTTGCAGAATTGCTTTGGCATTGTACGCAGGATCAGAACCATCAATAGGTTGAACATCCACAATGTGCAACAAAATACGAGTACGCGCCAAGTGTTTCAGGAAGCGAATCCCCAAACCTGCGCCTTCTGCTGCACCTTCAATCAGTCCTGGAATATCTGCCATGACAAAAGAACGATGACGATCTGCATCCACCACGCCTAAATTTGGCACCATGGTGGTAAATGGATAGTCAGCAACTTTTGGTTTTGCCGCAGACACGGCACGAATAAAGGTCGATTTACCCGCATTTGGCATGCCCAGCAAGCCTACATCGGCAAGGACTTTCAACTCCAGACGGATTTCACGAAACTCACCTTTCGTACCATGCGTGAATTTACGCGGTGTACGGTTGGTAGATGATTTAAAGTGAGTATTCCCTAAACCACCATCACCGCCTTGAGCGACCAATACTTTCTGACCGCTTTCGACTAAATCTGCAATAATATCGCCAGAGTCTGTATCAACAATGGTTGTGCCCACTGGAACGGTCAAAACGACAGATTCACCACCACGACCTGCACAGTTTGCGCCCGAACCGTTTTTACCACGTTCAGCGCGAAATTTACGGGTATAACGATAATCTACAAGGGTGCTTGCGTTGTCGTCGGCTTGAATAAAAATACTGCCGCCACGACCACCATCACCGCCATCTGGCCCACCAAATGGTACAAATTTCTCTCGGCGAAAACTGGCTACGCCATTGCCACCGTCGCCAGCCTCTACGGTAATGACTGCTTCATCAACAAAGCGCATCTTGCCAATCCTCTAAAACTTTAAAAGCCGTATATTCTGCCATATTTTAGAGAATTTCTCGAATTATATTTATGCAATCGTATGCGTAGATGCTTTTTATCCTTGATTGTTCAAAACACTCATTTCTTTTAGCAATGATATGATCGTTTTTTCTTATTTCTCCTTCCTCATCTGAGTTCTTATAGTGCTTTAACCCTTGTTTGCTTTCTGCCGCCATGTCTAATGCTGTTGCCACCACAACCACGCCTGCTTTATCGCCTAAATTTATTTTACTCATAGCAACCGCCTGTGGCTTGTGTGCGGGATCGGCATATTTTAATCAGCCTTTAATTTATTCAATTGAAAAAAGTTTAGGAATTAGCACCAGTCAGGCAGGCTTTGCTGTGGTTTTAGCACAAATAGGTTATGGGCTGGGTTTAATGTTACTCGTGCCTTTGGGTGACTTGCTGAATAAGCGTAAATTGATTGTCAGCCTGATGGTTTTTGCTGCGTTTTCTCAAATTTTGCTGTCTTTTAGCAGCAATTTAGCCATGCTGTATTTCTTTACCGTATGTGCCACTTTTGGTGCGATTTCTGCACAAGTGCTTATTCCGTTTGGATCTAGCATCAGTCCACCTGAATCGAGTGCTGCCATTGTCGGCAAATTGATGAGTGGCTTGGTAATGGGGATTATTTTATCGCGCACTTTCGCGGGTTTTGTATCGACCTATTGGTCTTGGCAAGCTGTCTATTTCAGCAGCGGCATCATCACCCTACTTTTTGCAGGCCTAATGTGGACAAAACTTCCATCTACGGCTGCCAATAAAAATTTAACTGTAGCGGGCATTTATCGTTCTTTAATTCAGCTGGCTGTAACCCAGCCACATTTAATTCGTAGAGCCTGCGCAGGCGCTTTGGGCTTTGCCATTTTGTCCTTGGTTTTTACTTCCATGACTTTTGTTTTAGCCAATCCGCCTTATCATTTTAGTGATTTTCAAGTTGGGCTTTTTGGTTTATTGGGTGTGATTGGAATTTTCTCATCAAGTTGGTCGGGTAAAACGGTGGGCAAAGGTCGTGTGAATTTTGTCGCAATATTATGTATTGGCTTGATGTTGTTTTCTTGCATTCCACTCTTTTTTGCACAGCAGAATATTGTGGCTTATGCCGTTGGCGTATTGATGAGTTATTTTGGTCTAACTGCTTTTCACGTATTGAATCAAAACTTGGTGTACCGAATTGATGCCACCGCACGTTCCCGCATTAATGCGGTATATATGACTATTTATTTTTCAGGTGCAGCACTTGGTTCACTGACGGCGGTCTACGCATGGCAACACCGGGGCTGGATGGGTTGTGTTGTCAGTATTTTGGTATTTGCCATCGGGATTTTGCTGATTGATCGTTATGATTTTTCACATCGACGCACTATTTAATCATCCAGAATGTGCTTTGGAGTAGGAACATCTACAGCGACTTCCCTAAAAGATGAGTAATCCATTAGTGAGAAGATTGCTGTGAAGTTTCAGGCAAATGCTGTTCTAAATACTCAATCAGTTGATTCACTCTTGCTGCAATTTGTGAGCCTTCAAAAGTGAGTTGATATTCCACTTTAGGCGGCACCGTTGGGTAAACTGTACGTAAAATTAACCCATCTTGCTCAAGAGTTTTCAGGGTTTGCGCCAGCATTTTTTCACTCACCCCTTCAATGCGCTGTCTTAGCTCACTAAAGCGGTGCAAACCTTCGCTTAAACAATGCAACACCAACATTGACCATTTATTGGCTAAATGTTCTAAACAAATCCGTGATGGACAATCTTTAGCAAGGACTTGCCCGAGTAAGTGACTGGTTGCATATTGCATAACGGTATCCTTCTGTTATTTCTATTGTTCAGGCTTTGAAAGCTTGAAAGCAAAATCAAATCTACTTACTTTTTAGCATAGACTTTATTTTGGTAAGTTTAGGATAGCGTATTAGGTGGAAATTTCAACACTCATCCTTATATTTAAGAATGAAATAAATGCAAAAAAAAGAGCTTCATTTGAAGCTCTTTTTGATTTTAAATTCTGTATCTACAAATTATGCATTTGTTTCAGCAGGAACTTTAGGATAGCTTACGCCGCCCATTTGTTCAGCAATACGCAATACTTGGCAGCTATAACCCACTTCGTTGTCATACCAAACGTAAGCAGTTAAACGGTTGCCTGAAGTAATGGTTGCTTGCGCATCAAATACACCTGCAGTACGCGAACCAATGAAGTCACTTGAAACCACTTCAGTCGAGTTGGTATAACCAATTTGACCTTGAAGATTAGAGTGAATTGAAATTTGACGAATGTATTCGTTCACTTCTTCGCGATCTACTTCTTTCTCAAGCGTTAAGTTCAAGATTGCAAGTGATACGTTTGGCGTTGGAACACGTACAGAGTTACCTGTTAATTTACCTTGTAATGCAGGCAATGCTTTCGCCACTGCTTTTGCTGCACCTGTTTCGGTAATAACCATGTTTAATGTTGCTGCACGACCACGACGATCTGCCTTGTGATAGTTATCAATCAAGTTTTGGTCGTTAGTGAATGAGTGAACAGTTTCAACGTGACCATTCACAACGGTGTACTTGTCATGCAACACTTTTAAAGTTGGTGTAATCGCGTTTGTTGTACAGCTTGCCGCAGAAATGATGGTATCTTCATCAAGAATGTCAGCTTGGTTAACACCGTAAACCACGTTTTTCATGTCACCTTTACCAGGTGCAGTTAAAATTACGCGTGCAGCGCCTGGGCATTGAAGGTGTTGTGCAAGACCTTCTGCATCACGCCATTTACCCGTGTTGTCAATCACTAATGCATTGTTGATGCCATAAGCCGTATAGTCTACTTCAGATGGGTTAGATGCATAGATCACTTTAATGAAGTTACCATTTGCGATAATTGCTTCATTTTCTTCATCTACAGAAATAGTGCCTGCAAATGGACCATGAATAGAGTCGCGACGCAATAAAGACGCACGTTTTTCTAAATCACCATCAGATGATTTACGTACCACAATTGCTTTAAGGTTTAAGCCACGGCCAAGACCAGATTGACCAATGATTAAACGCGCAAGGATACGACCAATACGACCAAAACCGTAAAGTACAACATCTTTACTTTCTACAGTTGTTGGATTGCCCGCTAAAGATTTCACAGCGTCTGCAACAAATGCATTTACATCGCCGCCTTTTTCTTTATATTCAACAGCAAGTTTACCTAAGTCGATTTCTGCTGAACCGATGTTGTCTACTTTGGTTAAAGCTTCAAGAATTGGGAATGTGTGAACAACTGAAAGTTCTACATCCATCATACGAGTACGACGGTGTGCTTTCAAAATTTGAATCACAGAACGGTTAACTAAAGAACGACCAAAAACTGAAACCATGATATTTTTTTCACGGTACAACTGACCGAGTAAAGCAATCATACGTTCCGCGATTTCTTCACGGTTTTTCCAGCGACCTTGGTGCTCTGCGTGTAGGGCGATGATAGTCTCTTTGCTCACAGATACGTCCTCTAATTAATTGTATATCTAGGCATGAATTTCAAAACCTGATAATTGTAATGGAATTGTCGTCAAGATTGAATCAAAAGCTGGTACTGACCCGAATATTTTCCTATATATTCACTATAAATTCATAAAATAGTTGTAATTATTTTTGTGATTTTAGTTTTTTCAACAAAAGTTCAATTTTTTAGACGAAAAGGAGGATGATGCCAAACCTCATTATCCTCTTGGAAATTTGAATATCTCACCATAACGACGGCTTTTATTATTCAGATGACTGTTGAATTTTCCGCTGTAAATCTTGCTGATTAATTTTTTGCTTTCTTAAATGCAAGCACCCTTCAACCACCAATAATGCAACTGCTAACCAAATTGGAATATAAGTCAGCCATTCCCCTGCTTCAACTCGTTCACCTAACAACATAGACACAAAAGCCAACAGCACAGGTTCTAAATAACTCAGTAAACCAAAAATCACAAAAGGCAAATGGCGGCTGGCCAAAATATAACTGCCAAGTCCCAATGCACTTAAAAAGCCCAATCCAAGTACCGACCAAATTAAATATGGAAAAGCTGCGATGACATTTACACTGTCACTATAATAAAAGCCTAAATATACCGCGACAGGAATAACTAGCAGTAAATCCCACCAAAACCCGCCCAAGTGATCGGTTTGAAAGACCCGACGTAAAAAGAAATATAAAGGATAGGCAAATGCCACATACAAGGTTTCCCACGCCACCGTGCCAATGCGCCAGATTTCATGACTGACACCTAGCACGGCTAAGGCAACTGCTGCCATCTGCCAAGTCGATAACTTTTCTTTATATAGCACACAGCCAAGCAAAACCATGATCAAAGGCAATAAGAAATAACCCAAAGAAACCTGCAAACCACGCCCGTTAATCGGCCCCCACAAAAATAACCACAATTGCGTAGTGCATAAAAAAGAACTAAAAATCAGCCAAAGTATGAATTGTGGTTGTTGTTTGAGCCGCTGAAAAATCGCGGAAATATGTTTTAAATCTCCCGACCACCACATAAACAAAGTTAGGAATGGCAAAGTTGCCAACATACGCCACGCAAAAGTTTCTTCGCTGTCTAAAGGTTTGAGTAATTGGGTATAAAAATACAGCACCCCAAAAGTGACCGATGCTAAAACCGATAGTGCAATGCCTTTATACATCCGACTCTCCCCTATATCAGTCGGCATTATACTCATATATACGTTGTTTTAGAGATTGATCGAATGTTCAAAATTTAAAATGACAGGATATAAAAAACCACGCAGCTTTTGCGTGGTCAATTGGTCTGCATACGTTTGTCTGCTTATATCTATAAGTAGCTCTGGAGCTGCTGCAACTTAGTCTGACTTTTTAGTTTGCGTATGTCTGGTATAAATCACATCACTTAAGTCATAACCGAGTGATTTGGCATAGTTCAGATATTCAGTCACGACAGCCTGATCAGGATGCGGCGTACGTGAAAGTACCCATAAATATTTACGGCGTGGTTCACCCACCAAGGCAGTTTGATAGTCATCATCTAGCTTTAACACCCAATAATCACCACGCCCTACAGGCAACCAACGAATGACTTCAGGTAAAAAGCTAACTTTGAGTTTGCTGTTAAAAGGCGCATTTTGTACAAAAGCTTCGCCCAAAGCACGCATTTGTTTGCCATCTTTTGCAATACAACGGTTATCCACCTGCACATTGCCATTTTCATTCAATGTATATGCTGCTGTTACATTTGAACCGCATTTGTTTTGGAAATATAAAGGCTTTCTTGCAACCTCATACCAAACGCCTAAATATTTATCTAATTCGACTTTTTCTACCGTTTTCATCGGTTCATTGGTTTTGGAATATGCCATAGTCGCAGCACCCAAACCAATCAGCACCACACCACCAAGGGCAATTTTGGCAAGTCGCGCACCTGCAAACGGAAGTTTTTTAGCCATTGTCCCAACCTCTAAACTCTAATGTTCAGTCAATTTTGTTTATCTTCTTCAAAAATAACCGCAAGCATTTCAATTTACTGTATGGATATGTAATTTTTGCAACTCAAATTTTACATAGCAAGTTTAGTATGCAAACTCGCACTTACACTGACAGTGCAATTCGCCCCAATTTAGCCAGATTGCAACATTTGCGCTTTTAAACGCAAAATTTCATCACGTAAACGAGCCGCTTGTTCAAATTGCAGTTCTTTAGATGCTTTCAACATCTCTTTTTCAAGTTTGGCAATATGTTTGGCATACAGTTTAGGATCAGCCAAAATGTGCTGTTCATCGTCACTTAAAGCACGGCTTTGTGCATTGATTTTTTCATCAATTTGCTCATCGTTCAGCACTTCACCTGTGTCGATTTCTTTAATCACCTGACGCACTGCACTACGTGGAGTAATGCCGTGCAATTCATTAAATTCAATTTGTTTGGCACGACGACGCTCTGTTTCATCTATCGCCTTTTGCATTGAATCGGTAATGCGATCTGCATATAAAATTGCTTTACCTTTCAAGTTACGTGCTGCACGTCCAATGGTTTGAATCAACGAACGTTCTGAACGTAAAAAGCCTTCTTTGTCGGCATCTAAAATTGCCACTAAAGACACTTCAGGCATGTCTAAACCTTCTCGTAACAGGTTAATGCCAACCAAGACATCATGCACGCCTGTACGTAATTCGTGAATAATTTTGACGCGTTCTACGGTATCAATATCAGAGTGTAAATAAGCCACTTGAATGCCGTATTCTTTTAAATACGAGGTCAAATCTTCAGCCATGCGTTTGGTTAAAGTGGTGACCAACACCCGCTCATTCAATTCTTTACGCAAATTGATTTCAGACAGCACATCATCCACCTGCGTTAACACAGGACGAATTTCAATTTCTGGGTCAATCAATCCTGTTGGACGCACCACTTGCTCTACAATTTGTTGTGATTTTTCCAACTCATATTGTGCAGGTGTAGCGCTCACATAAATTGTGGATGGGACGATGCGCTCCCATTCTTCAAATTTCATTGGACGGTTGTCTAACGCACTAGGTAAACGGAAACCATAATTCACCAAGTTTTCTTTACGTGATCGGTCACCTTTATACATCGCGCCAATTTGCGGAACGGTCACGTGCGATTCATCAATAATCAGCAAGGCATCATCAGGTACATAATCAAACAAAGTGGGCGGTGCTTCGCCTGCAGGTCGTCCAGACAAATGTCGTGAATAGTTTTCGATGCCGTTGGTATAGCCCAATTGCTGCATCATTTCTAAATCATAGCGGGTACGTTGTTCTATGCGCTGCGCTTCTAGCAATTTGTCATGTTCGCGAAAAAACACCAAACGCTCTTTTAGTTCTTCTTTAATGGTACCAATCGCACGTTCCAAATTATCCTTAGGCGTAACATAGTGACTTTTAGGATAAATAGTCACGCGCGGCACTTTACGCACCAATTTGCCTGTTAATGGATCAAACCAACGAATCGAATCGACTTCATCATCAAATAATTCTATGCGAATAGCATGCTGATCAGATTCAGCAGGGAAAATATCTAAAATTTCACCACGAATACGGTAAGTACCGCGCAAAAACTCTAGCTCATTACGGCTATATTGCATTTCCACCAAACGACGGATCAAATCATCACGATTCACCCGATCACCTTGCACCACATGCAGCAACATGCTCATATAAGCATTGGGGTCACCCAAACCGTAAATTGCAGATACCGATGCGACAATAATGGCATCACGACGCTCTAGCAAAGCACGTGTGGCCGAGAGTCGCATTTGGTCAATATGATCATTAATAGCCGCATCTTTTTCAATAAAAGTATCGGAAGATGGTACATAGGCTTCAGGCTGATAATAGTCATAATAACTGACAAAATATTCGACTGCGTTGTTCGGAAAGAACGCTTTAAACTCACCATACAACTGCGCTGCCAGCGTTTTGTTATGTGCCATGACAATGGTCGGACGCTGTGTTCTGGCAATCACATTGGCCATGGTATAAGTCTTACCTGAGCCTGTAACCCCAAGTAATAGCTGATCATGATAGCCCTGTTCTATCCCTTGAACCAATTTTTCAATGGCTTGCGGTTGGTCACCCGCAGGTTGATAGTTGGTGACTAAATCGAAAGGTTGCTTATCACTCACAAATGCAGCTCTCAGGTTTGATGCGACCTAATATTTTAGCAGATTTGCCTACACTCAGGACATCCGAATATGTTGTGGCGATGTTGCGTAGCTACAAAGCCATTGCTCGGTTTTAATTCTGTATTGGACGCTGTTAGAACGAAGATGTGCTACGACTAAATTGAGCACGGGGAAACTGCTTTAAGACTTGACCCACTGGCTATTCAAAGGCAACATGAAATTTCAGGACGACAACCATAAAAGCACACATTCATGACTTACCAATATCACGACGAATCAATTATCAAAAGCCTCCCTGAAGATACTGTTTTCGTATTTGGCAGTAACATGGCAGGACAACATGCAGGTGGTGCAGCACGAACAGCCAAAGAATTTTTTGGTGCCGTTGAAGGCGTCGGGCGCGGTTGGGCAGGACAAAGTTTTGCCATTCCAACCATGAATGAACATTTACAACAAATGCCACTATCGCAAATTCAGCACTATGTGGATGACTTTAAAATCTATGCCAAAAACCATCCTAAAATGAAGTATTTTTTAACTTCAATTGGTTGTGGTATTGCAGGTTATACGGTTGAAGAAATTGCCCCTATGTTTAAAGGCATTGCCCATAATGTGATTTTTCCTGCGTCGTTTCGTCCTTTTGTCGAAAAAGCATTGCCTAAACTAACGCAAAAATTACTACACACCATTTACCGTGATTCTGTGATTTTTACCCCTGCCACCGATGAATTAATTGAAGTCTTGGCATTGAGCGATAATGAAAAAGCCTTGGCTAAAATCATATTGAATACACAAATGTACCCAACTGACAGCAATGGGCGTGATCGGGTCTTTGAAATTCAGGATATTTTGCACAACTTAAATGGTAAGGTATTCGAGTTCCAAAATAATTCAGAAGGCCCAATGCTATTTGGTGCAGCGATTTTGGCTTTATTGGAATTGTATAATATCAACGAGCAAGATTTTAGCGATGTATGGCATGGCGTACGTGAAATCTCGCCGCCAAAACCTGCCAACAAAGCGCGTAAGCATGTTCGTTAATTTCAATACTTTTAAATCCCCATCAATAAAAAATGCCACGTAATTGTGGCATTTTTTTTAGCGCTTACCCATCGAACGACGAGTACCACGTGGCGGTGGCCAAGTCTTATCGGCATATTGCTCAGGTTTAGGACGCACTGAATTATGTACCGCCTGATCATTATCCTGCGCTGTATTTGGCATTGGGAATGGGAGATTCACCAATGGTTTTTTTGAAGTAGGCTGCTGCTTACTCATGACCATTACTCTTATAAAATTTGGACTATTTTAAAGTTTTTTGCCGCCCGATGCGAGAAACTTCCACCTCACAGCAGTTTTAATCACGATTTCATAGGAAATTGGTCTAATTTGGTGATTTTTTATTAATTTGATGCAATTTTAAACGACGCAGACATCGAATTTAAGCTAAGATAATATGCTTTTTATTTTTTTATCCCTATAAGAAGGAATATGCCGTGGACGTACGTCTCTCTGATCGTGTCAATGCCATCAAACCGTCCCCAACACTTGCAGTAACCAATAAAGCCGCTGAACTTAAAGCTGCGGGTCATAACGTTATTGGTTTGGGTGCAGGTGAACCGGATTTCGATACACCACAACACATCAAAGATGCAGCTATTGCAGCAATTAATAACGGTTTTACAAAATATACTGCTGTTGACGGTACGCCTGGTCTTAAAAAAGCCATTATCGCAAAATTAAAACGTGACAATAATCTTGACTACCAAGCGAACCAAATTTTGGTGTCTTGTGGTGGTAAGCAATCATTCTTTAACTTGGCGTTGGCTTTGTTAAACAAGGGTGATGAAGTGATTATCCCTGCACCGTTCTGGGTAAGCTATCCAGATATGGTGATTATTGCTGAAGGCGTGCCAGTCATTGTGGAATGTGGTGAAGAACAACGTTTCAAAATCACGCCTGAACAATTAGAAGCTGCGATCACTGACAAAACACGTTTAGTGGTGTTAAACAGCCCATCTAACCCTACAGGTATGATCTACACCAAAGCTGAATTAGAAGCTTTGGCTGCTGTACTACGTAAATACCCTGAAGTATTCATTGCATCTGACGATATGTATGAACCAATCCGTTGGGATGATGAGTTCTATAACATCGCAACAGTTGCACCAGACCTTTATGACCGCACAATCGTATTAAACGGTGTGTCTAAAGCTTATGCAATGACTGGCTGGCGTATTGGCTATGCAGCGGGCCCTGCTAAACTAATTGGTGCGATGAAGAAAATTCAATCTCAATCGACTTCTAACCCAACTTCTATTTCGCAAGTTGCTGCAGAAGCTGCATTGAACGGCCCACAAGACGTACTTGAGCCAATGGTTGAAGCATTCAAACGCCGTCACGATTTAGTTGTAAATGGTTTGAATGACATCAAAGGTATTTCTTGCTTACCTGCAGATGGCGCGTTCTATGCGTATGCAAACATCAAACCATTGATTCGTGCGAAAGGCTTAAAATCTTGCACAGAATTCTCTGCTTGGTTATTGGAAGAAACTGGTGTTGCCGTTGTTCCTGGTGATGCGTTCGGTTTAGGCGGTTTCATGCGTATTTCTTATGCAACTGCAGACGAAGTGCTTGTAGATGCGCTTGCACGTATCAAAAAAGCAGCAGAATCAATTGAAGGTGTAGATGAAGCGATTGCTTCAATCGAAGCTGAAAAAGCTGCAAAATAATCTAAACCTGTTTAGATGAACAAAACCCACGATTGAATCGTGGGTTTTTGTTTTTAATTGCGTTTTTTCACTCACTATTTCCCCTTCTTTCTGAGGAGAGAGATCACAAACAACGCTTTAAAAAAGCCTCACAATCATTTCTTGATAGATATAAGAAATTCAATAAAAGACCAAACCCGCTGCAATCTAAACGGTTTTATACACGTGGTTTAGTTAAAATCACCATCAAAATACCACACAACACAATCAAGGTTGCCACGACCATCAACAGGGTGAGTTGTTCGCCTAGAAAAATTACACCGCCTAAAATCGCCAAACACGGCACAGAAAGTTGCACAGTACTTGCGGTAATGTGATCAATTTTTTTCACAATGCTGTACCACAACACATACGCTCCAGCCGAAGCCAATGCACCCGACAACACTGCCAAAACCACCCCCTGCCAAGTGATAAAACTTTCGGGTAAATACCAAAGAAAAAATACAGCAACAAGTGGTGTCGCCAGAATGAAATTAGATAGAGTATTGGTTAAAGCATGCTGCATCGTCTTTGCAGCAATACTGTAAAAACCCCATGCAATACCTGCCAGTAACATCATCAATGCATATTTGAACGTTGGCGTACTGGCTTCAGGCAATAGCAACAAACCCATCCCCAATATAGCACAACCTAACCCGACCCAGCGCGGCAAAGTCATGCGCTCACCATGCAAAATCGCATAACTGATCATGGTGATTTGCACTGCGCCAAATAGAATCAATGCACCAATGCCTGCATCTATATGCAAATATGCCAACGAAAAACCGAGTAGATATACAGCAAGGCTTAATGCAGATTTCCATTGGAATTGAATTGGTTGTTGAACCTGCAAAACAGCATAGAATATGCCTAAGCACACTGCCCCACTGCCAACCCTGAGCAAACTAAAACTCATAGGGTCAATTTGCTGTTCAGCCAATGCCAAACGACACAGCAAAGAATTTGCAGCAAATGCGAGCATGGCAATGCATATTTTAATCCACACGGCTGAATATCCTTTTCAAGCTGTTCGCAAATTTTTATCACAGTTTATAACACTATTTTGGTGCAAGTCATTTAACTCGATTCAATGCAAATCTATTTGGCTGGCAATGATCAATCATCATAGATTAAACACTGTTTTTCAACGCAGTAATCAGTTCTGATTTAGACACTGTAGGTTGAGATGTTCCTTTATATTCACATAAATAGCGAAAAGCAAAGTCTAATTCTACACGCAATTGTTTTTGTTCAGACACAGACCACACGCGTGAACGGTTACTCCCCGAAAGCGCGCTGCCCGCCAGTTGGTACAAATACAAATCATGATCACGCTGCAATGGTTTTTTGGTGCCGTTGTCTGGATGGTCTGAAAGCAATTGGCAGGTCGATTGAATGAGCCATTTTTCACTAAACCACAACTGCAATAAATCGCCCAAATACAAATCTTGAGGTGCCAAAGGCCAGACATGAATAAACGCGCCTTCTACAGCAGTGTAGTATTGTTCAGGCGTAGACAAGATAGAAAGATAATGTTCTTGATAATAAGAAAATTGAGAAAAAATGTCAGAAATGCTGAGCGTATTCATTCGCTTACTCCGATTTAGCCATTTTAGTGCTGGCAAGTTGGGTTAAATCCACACTGTTTAAGATGCTACTTAAACGCTTTGTTCTGTCACTCAGACTAACAACCGATTTTGTGTAACGCAAGTCTTGTGGGTGATTTTTTAATAAAATTTTGTTTTTTGTTCAAATAAAAAGCATATAAAGTCAAAATGAAAGAAACATGACAATTTATGCTTGACCCTTGCTTAAATCTGCTTATAATCGCATTCAGATTCTCCCATAGCTCAGTCGGTAGAGCGACGGACTGTTAATCCGCAGGTCCCTGGTTCGAGCCCAGGTGGGAGAGCCAAATTCTAAAAAGCCCAAGCATAACGACTTGGGTTTTTTATTGCCTAAAATTTATGGATGATGTGGTCTGTAAATAACCAAGCAGCGATTCATGCCTTAATCGTTCAAAAAGATGAATGTAACTGTTTTGGGCAATTCAGCTTAATGTAACCCGAATTACGGATAAGAAAAGCCCTTGAAAAAAAGGTAGTTAGAGCCATTTAGAAAGTTACGACACAACCCAAAGGCTCTAACTACCATGTACGATTTTACAGAAATTTTTTGTATTGTTGAT
>NZ_VOYT01000024.1:0-33442 GCF_013420145.1 Acinetobacter sp. YH12021 | reverse complement strand
AAACATCGTTCGATTGCTGGTTTTTTAGCAGGCGTATTTTCTTCACTATGTGCGTATCAACTTTGCCAAAAGAATAAGCCTAAAATTCATGTGATTAAATCTTTGGCTTATCCGTAACTGGGGTTATTTATAGTATTAAAGAAATAATATGAATAAATTCTAAGGCTTATTTAAGCACTTTCTGATTGTTAAAAAATGTAATCATATTGCCAATGTACTTTGTGTTGTTTCTCTGTGAAAAGTACACAATCTGGTAGTTTTTAATAGCTCATTTTCCTTAGGCATGGTTCATAATTTCATAAAGTATGTAAAAAGATGGATGATCGGTTTGGATATCGCAGTGATCGGTAGTGGTATGGCTGGACTGGCTACCGCAAGAATTCTTAAAGATGCAGGGCATAACATTACAATTTTTGAGGCGCTGCCTGGTCGTGGAATGGACAGTCATAGCATCGAATTTGAGGATGGTTTAATTGATGCGCCGTTACGGGTCATGAACCCACATTTGTGGAAAAACACCCTCAGCTTGGCCACACATTTAGGCATTAAAACTTATCCTGTGCGTACTTATATGGCGTGCAGTTGGTTATTTGAAGATCGTACCGAAACTTGGCTGACCACAAGCCGTACCCGTATTGGTAATTTCCCAATCATTAACAACCGTAAAGGCATACAACAATACGGCTGGCGTTTGGTAAAAGGCATGTTGCAGTTAAAAACAGCCATCGCTAAATTTTTCAAATCTAAAAACCAAGACATTACCCTTGCGGAATTTATCAACCGTAACGAAATTGAAGAAGTGTTTTGGCATGGTGCAGTGATGCCAGTGCTTTACACCATTTGTACTTGTGACCCTAAAACCATTGGTGAATGGCCAGCAAAACCATTGTTGGTATTTTTACGCCAATTGACTGATGGTGATGCATTATTGCGTTTACAAGGTGGCACGCCTGCATTGGTTGATAAGTTGATTGAAGGTATTAATATTCAAAGTGGTGCAGCGATTACTCGTGTTCATCAACAAGAAGATGGTGTAATTGTTGAAAATTCTGAGGGTCAGTCGCAAACATTTGACCGTGTGGTGATTGCAACGCCAACCACTAAAGTCCAAGACTTCTTGGACAATCAACAATTTGCAGAAGATATTGAATTGCTTAAACAGTTCAAATTCGAGCAGGGTGATTTGGTGATTCACACTGATCAAACGGTGATGCCGCCAAAACGTAAAGATTGGTCTGTTTTAAGTTATATGATGGATCGTAAATTTACTCGTCAGCAATTTACGGTATGGCTTAACTCGATCGAACCAACTTTGGTCGGTAAATCGCCAGTGTTCCAAACATGGCGTCCAGTCACACCAATTGATCCGAAAAAGATCATTTCAACGGTAACTTTAACCCGCGCTGTAGTGGATTCAAAGACGGTGGCATTAAACAAAGAATTGCAGCAACGGCATCATCAAGACAATCGTAAAGTGTTCTTCTGTGGTTCATGGTCGTGCGATGGTTTACCAATTTTAGAATCTGCAGTGACTTCCGCTATGCATATTGCAGAAATTTTTGGTGCACCATTACCGTTTATTGATTTAAAACCACAAGTTGAGGTTGCGCCGCAATTAGGTTATTAAGTTTAGGGTCTGTTGATATTTCATAAATGGTTTGTGCTGTAGGCTAAAACTGAGCAGATCAGGCATGAAACGCAGGGAATAGTGAGACTATTGCCAAGTTTCATAACGCAATCTGAGAAAGTTTTAGCCACATGAGCAAGAACAAAGCACTGCTTTGTTTGCTGCGCAAGGGGACAAGCATATTTTTTGCTGCTATTGCGTTATGAGTCAGTCATTTAGAATGACTAAATTTCCTGCCTCATGCCTTATATCAGCTAAAAAATATGCGTTGTCGCAAACATAGATGAATTATCAACAGCCCCTCTTTTTTGAATTAGACTGAGTCAGTATGAAATGGCAACAGGCGATACGACAGCATTTTCCAAAACATAAATATGCCATTCAAGCGGCATATTTGGGAGATACTTCCGCATTGCCGTGGAGTAATTTAGGTTATTGGTCAGATGCAGTGGGATCTGATTATCCCGCTGCATGTCAAAATTTGGCAGCGCATTTGGCCGCAGCAGTGCATTTAAATTCAAAAGATGTTGTGTTGGATTTAGGCTGTGGGCAAGGTGCCAGTCTTAAATATTGGTTGGAACACTATCAAATACAACGACTTGAAGCTGTTGAGCTACAAGATCATCATGTGCAGTCGATTCGACAACATTTAAATTCAAATATTAAAATTCACGCTGCTTCATTTTTAAATTTAAAAGCACTTTTTCCACAACCACGTTTTGATGTGGTGTTCTGTATTGATGCGGCATATCACAGTCATTTGAATTCATTTTTAAGTCAGGTCAATGCAGTTTTGAATTCAAACGGACGTTTGGGCTTTCATTATTTAATTTGGGCAGAACAAGCGCCACCACATGCATTCAAACAGCTGCAATATCGTGCCTTATTAAAATCTGCCGATGTCAATTTTAAAGATCTAATGTCCGAAAGTCAGCTTCGAGCGGTCTTGGCACAGTTTGAATTTAAACAGATTCAGGTGGAAGATTTGTCGGCACAAGTTTTGGCGGGTTTTGCTGACTATGTGAATCAGCATCTCAAGCATCGAGTACAAACGCGAGATGCAGACTGGTTTAAAATTGCCATGACCGCACGTTTATGTGCCAAGCTCTATGCAGATGGCTGGATTAAATATGTGCAGGTGAGTGCGGAAAAAGCTTAATCTATTGTAATGAGCTGTTAGATGATGGGATTTTTCGGTGTTTAGTTGTCCATGCTTAGCTTTAAATCCTACCCACCACATGAAACTGCTTCGGTAAAATTTTTGCGCCACACGTCAATTGATCCCCGACATAAGCCACGGCTTTGTCATCAAAAAGAATATGATCGTGACTTTTTATAATTGTGGACCAACGCTGGCACTTAGGGCAGAAATGTCCATTACCCGCCACTAAAAATAAATTTCCCATTTGAGAAACATGCATTTGATTGGCAAGGATGATTCCACCATGATTGGTCATGGAATGATGCGTTGCAAAGCTTTGAGCCATGAGGTATTCCTTAAACTAGAAAACTTTAGAGAAGCATTGTTTTAATACTCAATTTTCTAAGACTTATAATTTTAAATTTTTATTTTAATTCACAAAAATATTTTTAAATGTCAGTCTATATGGATGAAACATCAACAAAATAGACCATCAATATAAAAATAAGCTCTGAAATATGTGTATTGCATTCTAAAGTATAAAATACATTTAACAAGCTAAAAATCACAATCCCGTATTGCGGTTAAAGTTTTGCAGATAGATAGACGCCCTGAATAAATTGGAGATTCGGGCAGCATGAGGAAGATAAAAATATACGTTTATAAAAACAAAAAACCTCATAAATTTTTAATTTATGAGGTTTAATATGGTGCCGGCACACGGATTCGAACTGTGGACCTACTGATTACAAGTCAGTTGCTCTACCAACTGAGCTATGCCGGCGTTGTGTAGAGAATTTTACAGAATTTTTACGTGTGCGCAAGCCAAAAAGTAACCGTTTAATGCAGGGCATAGAGTTTTTGAAGATTTTGTACACAGTATTTTGGCGCGTTACAAACGAGGAAATCACATAGAAGGTTTTGTATGAAATGAGCCCAGCGGGTGGGCTCATTGAAGAAAATAACTTGAAATGAAGTGTGAAAAGCGATTATTTATTTTTTAAGATGCGATCTAAATCCTGTGCACATTCTTCTAAGGTAAAGGCCATATCAAGTTGCATTTGTGGTTTGAGTTCATTTGCGAGCGTTCTCCATTGTTCAATTAGGCGAATGGCTTTTTGAATCTTATGTTTGTTGATGTCTTTGGCGATGGTAGGCGTATATCCTCCACGTTTAGCATTTTTAATTTGTTTGACATAATTTTGGCTGTTATTCATGTTCGCTCCCGAATAGCAGTTATATATGTAAGGCATTTGCATGCTTTTATTATGCTAAAGCTTAATGATGACCCTTTTATGTAGAAAGCTGAGATGACGAAATAAAAATAAAAAAAGGTTTTGATAAAAAACAATAAATTTCTTCACCTCTCCTTTTTTGACGGCATAACTCAGTTGTAGCATAGCGATTGAAGATTGTCTTGACTGCAGAGTAACGCAATGTGTCATGTTTGTTGATTTTTCATCAATAGAGGGATTGAGGATTATCAAAATTGGCGATGGAGATGGTCTTAACTGCAAATTCCGTTTATCGCTTTATCCATTTTACGCTCTAGATAATTGCCAAGTTGCTGATTAGAATAGCGCCACTATAAAAATAGCAACGATAATAACAATGCAAAGTTCACTCTTTGCTGTATTAGAAAAATTTGGCTTAAGCCCTCAACACCGCACAATTCATATCCAGTTTTCTAATTCAGCCTTAAATCATCAGGTCTTTTTGCAGTGCGTTTATGGTCAGCATGCCATCAACCAAGGTTTGCAGATGGATGTCTTATGCCTCTCACCGCATGCAAATTTGCCGTTGAAACAATTTATTGGCAGTCAGGTGGCTGTAGATCAACTCACCGATCAAGGCGAATTATTTCGACATAGCGGCATTATTACTGCAGCAGCGCAAGGGCAAAGTGATGGCACGCTCAATCTCTATAAATTGCAGATTCAGGATGCAACGGCTTTGTGGCATAAACGCCGCAACAGTCGGGTATTTATGAATAAAACTGTGGTGGAGGTGAGTGAAATTCTGTTTAAAGAATGGCAAGACCGCAGTGCATTATTTGCTGCAAGTTTAAGTTTAGATTTAAGTGGTCTCAGTCAGCGTTATGCAGTTCGACCTCTCATCATACAATCCAACGAAAGCGATTATGAGTTTTTAACCCGTTTGTGGCGTAGCGAAGGCATCAATTGGTTGGTGGATGAAAAACAACCTTGGGTTGAGCATTTTTTAACGCCTATGGATACACAAAAATTAAGACTGATTGAGCAGAATAGTCATTATCAGCCCTTAAAACGTAGACGAGTGGCATTTCAGCGTACAAGTGCAATCGAGCAGCGGGATAGCATTTACACTTGGATGGCACAGCGTAACCTGCAACCCACTGAAGTACAGTTACAACGCTGGCAACCCGATCTTTTGGTGCAAGACCAAAATTCAGTACAGTTCACATCGCCCTTACAAAGTAGCACACAAAATAGTGAAGCTTTAAGTTTAGAACAGGCGTGGTGCGTGAGTCCTGCGTGGATGCAAGACTTAACTGGGCAAGATCAGGTGACAGCTGCAAGTACCGAACAATTAGAACAATTGGGACAACAATTGGCGCGATATTATGATTTACAGGCAAAATATTTTTCCGCGCAAAGTAATTTACGTGATGCGCAAGTGGGGTATTGGTTTGAATTACACGGGCATGCTGAAATTGATCAGCATCCCCAACCTGAACGAGAGTTTTTAATACTGTCCAAACAGTTTTATAACCAAAACAATTTAGCACCTGAATTACAACAGCATTTTTTGAGTCTGCTGCAACAAAGTCAGTGGACATTTCAGTTACCGTTGGAGGGTGATCCTCAACAATTTTGTCAATTGAATTTGATTCGACGACATATTGCGCTCGTTCCAGAGTTTAATCCATTACTGCATCGTCCCGTGGCTTATCCACAGCGCGCTAAAGTGGTTGGACCTGAGGATGAAACCGTGCATGTAGATGCGTGGGGGCGTATTAAAGTTCGGTTTTTATTTACCCGAAGTGATGACCACTTGCATGATGGTGGTGCGGGTGCCAACGACAATGAGAGCGATTCGGCGTGGGTGGATGTACTCACACCGTGGGCAGGTGAGGGTTATGGTGCAAGATTTCACCCACGTATTGGTGAAATTGTGGTGGTGGATTTCTTTGATGGCAATATTGATCGTCCTTTTGTGGTTGGACGTTTACATGAGGCAGAACGACAACAGACACAATTCGATACAGTTGGAACTCTACCCGATACCAAATACTTGAGCGGGATTCGTTCACAAGAAATACGTGGTGCAGGGTTTAACCAACTTCGCTTCAATGACACCACCAAACAATTCAGTGCGCAATTGCAGAGTAGTCATGCTGCGAGTCAGTTGAATTTAGGATATTTGAGCCATCCAATGCGGCAGGAGGATTCAATTGGGCGCGGCGAAGGCTTTGAATTAAGAACTGATCGGTGGGGAGCTGTGCGTGCAGGTGCAGGCTTACTGCTTTCAACTCATCCACAAGCACAGGCACAAGCGTATCATTTAGATGCGAGTCCTGCCAAAAGGCAATTGGAGTCCAGTTTAGCGGCAAGCAAAGGCTTAAGTGAGTTGGCACAAAATCAGCAAACAGATCCTTTGGAAACACTGGAGCATCTCAAAGAATTTTTAAATCAAATTGAACTAGAAGATCAAACTAAAGCGGCAAGTTTTAAGCAGGCGGTTATGATTCTTTGTGCGCCCAACTCAATTGCAGTTTCAACTCAGCAAGATTTACACCTTTCTGCAGATCAACATATTCATCAAAGTGCCGCAGGCAGTATTAATGTTTCTACCCAAAAATCTGTGATTACACATGCACGCGATAAAATCAGTTTATTTGCAGCGGAGCAAGGTATACGTGCTTTTGCAGCCAAGGGAAAAGTCGAAATTCAGGCACAAGATGATGGTGTAGATTTTTTTGCACGGGAAGGGATTCAAATTATTTCAACTGAGGGGCGCATTGAAATCAGCAGTCCGAAAGAAATTGTGCTAACGGCAGGCGGTTCACAAATCAAAATAAATTCAAAAGGTGTGTTGAATACAACAGGTGGGAAATTTGAATGTAAGGCGGGGCAGCATTGTTTTGAGGGTGGGGAACGGGTGGCAAGCGTCCAATACAGTTTGCCTCAAGCTGAGACTGAATATAGTCATCAAATTGATTATCAGTGGGATGTTGCAACTGAAGATGAGAAAGAGATTTTTGTTGTCGGAAAGCAAGATGGAAGGCTCATTAACACGAATAAAAATATACAAGATGCAAATCAGAGTGTCAGTTCATTAAGATTTTATACGTCAGAAAAAACTGAATTCGTTGCGTTAGGGTTTAATTCATCCTATGTCTATTTAACTCAGTCGGCTGTACAAGATAATAATATTGATGAATTATGGGCTGAAATAGAAGAAGAAACAGAATTAGAAGAAGATGAAGTTTATGCAGAAGAGGATTTAGGCTAATGAGTAATTTAGTCACAATTACATCAAAATTTTATGATCGTTCAGGGCGTCGGGTGATCAACTTAAATGTTATGTCTAGATACCAAGGTTCAAAACGTGAAAATCTTCAGAAAACTGATCTTCATGGGCAGTTTGTATTTCAGGCATCTCCACAAAGAACAGTAGAAATACTGGCAAAACCACCCAATCAAAAAGATTTTACTGTTTTTAAGGTCATTCATACATCTATTGGTTCATCATCACAAGATCCAATAAAAATTCAGTTACCTAAAACAATTGAAGAATATAAACAAAAAGAATTAGGTGAAACCAAAGCTAGAATTGTTACAACTACTTTTAAAGTGGTAGATTGTGCTGGGAAAGTGGTTTCAAATTTTCCTATTCAATCAAGACCTAGAGGGCGGAAAAATGCTTATGAACGATATACCAATGAAAATGGGATCGTGGAGGTATTGTCATCACCACAGCGTGATATTGAAATTTTGGTGTTAACTTCAAATGATCAATTTGTCGTGAAATGTGAGGTAAATTCTAAAAATGGCTCACAGCAGCCGATTTTAATACAACTCGATGAACCATATAGTAATTTCAAAAGCCGATCTGAATTAAAACTAAAAGATAGAACAGGTGAGCAGTTAATTGAAACTCCAACTGATATTGAAATGTTGATGTTGGATACGGGTAAAAAACAGATAATTACCATTTTAAATGGCAGTACTCCATTGTTCAGTATGGTGGGGCAGCGTTTGCAATTTAGAGTATTAAAGCCGAATGGGGATGCTTTAAGCCCTGTGACTTATAGTGCAAAAAGAATGCGTGCAGATGCGGTTGAATTGCGTTTGGATGTGGAGGTTGTTAAAGGTATCACGGCAGAGGGTAGGCCGAGTATTGAGAAAAGTATCAAGTATAATTTAGAGGAGATAGTTTCATTAAGTTTTTTTAAAGCTGTTTATGGCTCTAATAAACTATTTTCTCATCGTGTAATGAAAGGGCGATCGACACATAATACTCCACCTGAAAAATTTGTTATAGAGTTAAACAAAAGCCTAATTAAGCATAATCTTAAAGACAAATTAATGTTATGTCATTTTTTAGCACAAATTTATCATGAGTGTGATCATTTTAATACATTGATTGAGTATGCGAGCGGTAAGGATTATGATATTTCAAATTTTCCACCATCTGTTTGTGATATAAAAAAAAGCCGAGCATGTAGAAGAAGAAAACAAATTTTGGCTGAAGGAAACACATCTTTAGGAGATGGCCCTAAATACAAAGGGCGAGGCTTAATTCAGCTAACTTGGAAAAGTGCGTATAAAAAATATAAAAGCTATTCTGGAATTGACGTGGTTAATAATCCGGAATTACTCTGTGATGATTTATTTCATGCTGTAGATAGCTCAGTCTGGGCTTTTAATGTATTTAAAAATGCTGATAGTTTAATTCACAAAGGATATAAAGATTTAAATGGCACTTATAGTGATAACTATCATTTAAAAGTTGTTGAATCTGTTAGTAGGAGAATAAACGGTGGAAATAATGGTATGGCTGAAAGAAAAAAATTATTTATAAAAATATTAAAAGAGGTTGAGAAAAGAGATGGATTTAAATAAATTTTATCTATTTTTTTTATTGCTTTTTACTTGTTATGTATCGGCAGAAGAAATATTGATTAAAGAAAAAAATAGTATTTATTATAATGAAAACGGAGAAAATTTCTTATTATTTAATAAAAAAGACTATTGTTTTGATAAAGATGCTTTTTCAGTAGAGTATTTTGGTATTCCTTTAAAAAAATATGTAGTGGTCAATTATACTGAAGACTGTAATCCAAGTGGGCAGTATCGAATATTTGAAATTTCTTCCCTGAAGGCAAAAGAATTTTATTTAAGTCCTTTGTATGATCCTGAATTTATAAATAATCAGATTATTGAAAGGTTCAAAGATGGAGCAATCAGCTACAAAAGAATCTATACATTAAAGTCTGGAAGCTATTCAAGACAAGAGGAATGGAAATCTTTGGCTCCAAACATAAATATAAGTACTTATTTTTTAAATGGTTATAAAGTTTATGTGCTTAAAGATGACTTAGGAAGAGAGATTCAAAATCTGATGATAACTTCTCCTAAAGCATTCTTGTTTGATCGTTATTTTATTCGGAAAAAGTCTTATCTCATCCAAGGGGATCGAGTCAAAATAAACCATATTGCAAAAAACAAAGATAATTTTTTCCTAAGTATTGATTATATTAGTAAAAAAAATGGAGTGGTAAAGGCATATATTATGCTGTCCGATGTTATTTGATGTATAGGATAATCCTCATGAAGTCGCTTTGTAGCAACTTCATGATAGCTTTGATCAACCTTCCAAAACTTCTTCTAGCAACTCCTCACTCGGGGCAAAGTAATATGCACCATCCAAGGCGGTGACGAAATGCAATAAACGATCGTGGATGCCATCACCTGAAGTACCAAACATACGTTCTAACATGGCATCAATAATGCTCAAATCTTTGGTATAGGCAATAAAGAATAAACCCTGATCGCCCTTGCCATCACCATAAGGTAAAGAATGGCGCAAAATTTCCATTTCATCGCCTGCATCATCTTCAACGACAGTACGTGAAACGTGCGAATTTTCAGGTTGTACATCTTCATCTAATTCAATCGATTCTAGCTTGGTACGTCCAATCACGTGTTCTTGGGCATCGACTTTGAGCTTTTTCCATTTTTCTAAATCGTGGCAATAGCGCTGTGCAAAAATAAATGAACCATCGGCAAACACGCCTGCATCTTCGCCTAAAAGTGCAACTTCAGCACGATCATCTGGAAATTGTGGGTTTTCGGTACCATCAATAAAGCCAGTCATGTCGCGTCCATCAAAATAACGGAAACAGACCCGTTCATCCAAGACTTCAATTTTGTCTTGAATCCCTTCAAAAAAGGCCTGACTGAGCGCAAAGCAAATATCTGAACGGGCACTCGCGAGATGAATAATCACATCCGCAGGCACGACAGGCATTGGGTACGCCCCTTGAATCGGTTGTAATTGTTTAAAACCATCTGGAGATTGCTCATAGAGTTGTGCCCAAAGTTCAGGACCAAAAGCGACGCCAGTTTTAATTTGGGCATGTGGATGTTGGGTAATCAAACGATCCCGTGTGCTAAACAAGTCAGCCAATTTTTCTTTTAACTCAGCAATGCTTAAGTCTTTTAAACGTAGTACAAGAAAGCGAGCATGATCTGAAGGTAGTGGCAAAATTACTGATTGGGCAGTCATGTATAGCTCCTGAAAATTTGTTGTTTTCTATAAAGTTGACGTTATTGTGCCTGATTGTATGCAGGCTTAATAGCCTCAACCCGATTTTTATTCCACGTTTTTTAGTCATGAGATTAAGTGAAATATCATATAATGCACTGTCTTGTGAAAAGCGGCGATATATGTCTTATCAAGTTTGGATTGCGTTTATGTTGGCCTGTTGGGTGATTAGTGTTTCACCTGGCGCGGGTGCAATAGCATCTATGTCGAGTGGTTTGAATTATGGTTTTCGACATGGATATTGGAATGCGATTGGTCTACAACTGGCTTTATTATTGCAAATCGCGATTGTAGCTGCAGGGGCAGGGGTATTATTTGCCACAACGCCTTGGGCATTTCTAATCGTGAAATGGTTTGGTGTGGCATATTTGTTATATCTGGCGTATTTGCAATGGGCAGCGCCTGCACAGTCGATTGAAATTCAGCATGAGCTGACGCGAAAATCTGCTGGAAAATTGGTGATGTACGGCTTTTTAGTCAATATGAGCAATCCCAAAGCAATTGTGTTTTTATTGGCAGTTTTACCGCAATTTTTAGATTTATCTAAACCACAATGGACGCAATATGCAATTATGGCGTTGACCATGATTAGTATTGATTTGATTGTGATGGCGGGCTATACGGGCTTGGCTGCTAAAGTTTTACGTTTGTTAAGATCACCGAAGCAGCAAAAATTCATGAATCGTACTTTTGCTGCATTGTTTGCAGGCGCTGCTTTTTTGTTGAGTTTGGTGCATCAGTAATGCCTTCAATTACACAAAAGTGTATGTTGTAATTATAAAAAAATAGATTGAGATTTACGTTGAAAATTAAAGGTATTCCGCGAGCACGTTATTGGCAACATTGGTGGATTTGCATGTTGCTTTTGAGTTTTTCAACTTTAATTGCAATTGGATTAGCGATTCACTTTTCAATAGATCGCGTGTTTTGGCCAATTGCTTTGATGGTGCATTTGAGTATCAATTTGATTTTTTCTTTTGTATTTGCCGCTTTGCAAACTTATTTTAAACATACAGTGTGGCAAAGTGTGGTGTTGATTAATATCACAGCTGTGTTGTTGATTGCCATTCATGCAATGTTTTATCTACAAACAATAGATTGGAATGCTGTTTCAGAAGCTCAGCAGCAACTGAGTCTTTTACAGCAAGTGATTCACAGTGATATGGCACTGTGGATAGTGTACATGCTGCTACTTTTGGTCGTAATGCTCATTGCTGCAATAAAAAAATATAGATACTCATGAACGAAAAACTAAGCCATCGTTCTGACTTTTTGTACGCTAAAAATCACCGCAAAAATGATCGCCATAGTCATCACAATACTTAAACCTGTCGAAATATTTAAGCCCGCACTTGACCATAAACCTACGCTGACTGCAATTTGCGCCACAATAAATGCCCAAATCACCATTTGTTTAGGCGAGTGAGCCAATAAACGTGCGGTTAAGGCGGGAATCACCAGCAATGCGCCCATCAATAAAGAGCCGACTGCACGTAAAGCCAATACCGTAAATAATGCCAACAACAACATAAAAATCAGGCGTTGCCATTGGGCATTCACGCCTTCACTAACCGCAATATCAGGGTCAATTGCGATTTGAATTTGTGCCTGCCAAAATTTATACAGCACCGCTAAAGCAACAATAATCACTAGGGCAAATACAGGTAAATCTGCCCATGAAATGGTGAGTAAATCACCAAATAAATAGCTCAGCAATTCAGGACGCAAACTTGGAATATGCTGAATAAAGAGCAAACCTGAACAGAGCAAGGTTGCAGAGCAGAGCGCCAATAATGCATCATTTGGCAACCGTGGATCATGTAAAATCCACAAAACACCCACCAATAATAATGCCAAGAATGTCACGCCCATCCACAGAGGCAAACTCAACGCCCCTGCAATCGCCACACCCAATAACGTACCATGTGCCATCGTATCGGCAAAAAAGGACATGCGTCGCCACAGCATTAAACAGCCAAGTGGGGCGGTCAAAAATACCAATAAACTGCCCATGATCCATGCAGGTAACAGCAATTGTAGCCAATCCATCATGGGTTAAGCTTCCGGTTCAGGGTGAATATGAGGACGTGAATCATGCTGACAAGGCTCGGCATGATCCCCATGTGCACAGTGTTCATGGTGGTGTTGATAAAACACCCGATTGGTTCCAAAAATAGCTTGGTATTCAGGATGTTGCTGTACATTTTCGGGCAAACCGCTACAGCAAATGTGTTTATTTAAACATACCACACGATGCGTACCTTGCATGACCCATTGCAAATCATGCGACACCATCAACACCGCACAGCCATATTTGCTCGGTAAGTTGCGCACATAGTCATACAGTTCAGCTTCGGACTGAATATCTAGTCCTTGCATCGGCTCATCCAGTACCAAAACATCAGGTTGACGTAATAAGGCGCGTGCCAATAGCACCCGTTGCCGCTCACCACCAGACAGTTGTTGTACTTTTGAATCTTGCAGTTTGGCAATGCCAGTATCGCGGATAATTTCTGCTTTAATTGCGTCTGGGCATTTTTCTAAAGCCAGTAAATCTTTCACTCTTAAAGGCAAGCTGTGTGAAGGATTAAACTTTTGCGGCACATAAGAAAAGGTCAATTTGCGAGCATTTACGAGCTTGCCTGCATTTGGTTTGACAATGCCAAGCAAGACTTTAATTAGAGTCGATTTTCCTGCGCCATTGGGGCCAATTAGCGTGACAATTTCATGTGCATGTAATTCAAAATCGACATTTTTTAAAATATCGCGCTCATCTATTCGCACCTGAATATTGTGCAAGGCGATGAGCGGTGCAGTGGTTATTTGCTGTTGCACTGCTGACATTTTCCAGAAATCTCAATAATGCTGTGATGCGGGCTAAAGCGGTCAGAGGCTGCCAACTGATCTAATTGCTCTAATAAACCTTGCGCTGAAGCTTCTTTAACGACTTTACATTCAGTACAGATCAAAAAAGCCGCTTGGTGTCCTTCACGTGGATGACAGCAAGGAATATATGCATTGATTGAAGTCAAACGGTGAATTAGTCCTTTTTCCAGTAAAAAATCCAAAGTACGGTACACCGTTGGCGGTGCTGCAGGACGATCAGACTCACTTTTAATTTTCGCCAATAAATCATAAGCACCCATTGGTGCAGATGCCTTGAGAATGAGTTCCAACACTTCTTTACGTAGCGGTGTTAAACGAGCACCTGTTGCCGCACATAAACTTTCAGCTTCGGCAAGACGTTGATCGACATTGTGATGGTCGTGAACGCCATGTAATGCATTGTGATGCTCGTGCGAACATAAGCTCATAGCCACCCCAGTTGAACTTTAAAAGAAAAACGACAGTAAATCTTAGCATGAAGCGTTATTAGTTTCGATTATACGTAGGTATTTTTATAAATTTGTTATATTATAACATTTGTCGATTTTTCGTGATATGCCGCAATGTTTCGTTTATTTAGTTTCTGTCTTTTAGCGTTATGCAGTACTGTCAGCATGGCGCAGGCTTTGGTGGTGTCTACCCATCCTATCTATTTGATTGCCCAAAAAGTCACGCAAAATATCGAAACACCCACGTTATTACTGGCAGATCAAACAGGGCATGATGTATCGCTCACGCCTGCACATCGAAAAATCATCCAAGATGCGGATTTAATTATTTGGCTAGGTAAGGCGCATGAAGCACCGCTAGAACGTGTATTACATCAAAATCCTAAAGCGATTGCTTTATTAGATACGGGCATTATGAAAACTTTGCCGCAGCGTTCAGAACGTGGTGCAGCATTAAAAAATACAGTAGACAGCCATGTCTGGCTAGACCCAAACAATGCGGTGCGTATCGGCTTCTTTATTGCCGCGTTACGTTCTCAGCAAATGCCTGAACATCGCGATGCTTATTGGAACAACGCACGTGCCTTCGCACAGAGTTTATTCAAAAGTGCAAGTCAGTTTCAGACTCAAACTGCAGTACAGCCATATTGGGCTTATCACGATGCCTATCAATATTTAGAACGTGCCTTAAATTTAGAATTTTCTGGGTCGATGACCAATGATCCGCATATTGCGCCAACAGTCGCACAAATTAAATATTTGAACGATCACCGACCAAATCCAAAAATGTGCCTACTTGCAGAAGGACATGCCAGTAAAAATCAGTATATGAAATTGAATCCAATTGTGTTTCAAAAGGTCGATGAAAGCATGCGCGGCGCAGATGATTTTGTGCAAGCGTGGCAGCAATTAGCCAAGCAAACCAAGGCTTGTGTATTAAATGCACGAAAATGATGCGTTTTTTAAGCAAATTTGAAATATGACAATTCCGAGACAAACATGCAAAAAAACACGACTAAGGTCGGGAAACGATTGCATGTTCAGGGGGCTAACTCTATAATGCCTGCGATAAAAAACGATCATCAGTTGAACTTGTCAAGCATTAATGCTGTGAGTGGATAAAAAAATGAGCCGAACTAGTCGCTTGATTGACCGACGATTAGCTAAAGCTTTGGTCTTCTTACAAGCATTCATGATTCCAGTTTCAGCCCTGATAGCGTGGGTCTTGAAAGACTCAACGGCTGCCTTAAGCGCTGCACTTGGTGCTAGTGTTTGTTGGTTGGCAAGTTGTTATTTTTCATGGCAGTCGTTTCGAGCAGCAGGTGCACGAGCGTCCAGACAGGTTCTTTCGAACATGTATAGAGGAATGCTCGGTAAGTTTGCAATCGTGATCGTAGGATTCATTTTAATTTTAAGCAATGTACAGCCGTTATCCCCGGTGGCATTGTTTTGTGGTTTTATGCTCGTTCAAAGCATGTCGTGGGTTGCGCCATTTTGGGTGTCACGATTACAAAAACGAGTCTAAACGCAGCAAAAATTGAAAAGTTTTTCAGGAATAGGCGAGATATCAAGCAGCACGCGATGTTCGTTTGTTCTATTAGTTTTTTTACATTGACCAGGTGTGATTTATGGCTGCTGAAGAACATGCCCTTACTTCGACCGAGTATATCAAGCATCACTTGACCAATATGACCTATGGCAAAATGCCAGACGGTTCATGGAAGTTGGCTGAGTCTGCTGAAGAAGCTCAACAGATGGGGTTCACTGCTATTCACTTGGATTCAATGGGTTGGTCTATCGGACTTGGTCTGATCTTCTGTTTATTGTTCTGGATTGTTGCGAAAGCTGCAAATTCAGGCGTGCCTGGTAAATTCCAGTCAGTAATTGAAGTGATTATCGAGTTTGTGGATTCAAGTGTACGTGATACCTTCCATGGGAAGTCTCGATTAATTGCACCCTTAGCATTAACCATTTTCGTGTGGATTTTCCTCATGAACTTGATGGATTTAATCCCTGTTGACTTTATTCCTTATGTAGCTCAACAGGCGATTGCATCTATGCTGGGTGTGGACCCTCATCAGGTTTACTTTAAAATTGTTCCGACTACAGATCCAAACATTACCTTAGGTATGTCTATTTCTGTATTCTTCTTAATTATTTTCTATAGTATTCGTGAGAAAGGTGTTGGCGGCTTCGTTGGTGAGTTGGCACTTAACCCATTCAACCCAAGTAATCCAGTTGCTAAAGTGCTTTTAATTCCATTCAACTTATTGTTGGAATTGACTACTTTCTTGGCGCGACCAGTTTCATTGGCTCTACGACTGTTCGGTAACATGTATGCGGGTGAGTTAATCTTCATTCTTATCGCGTTATTACCGTTCTGGATCCAGTGGGCATTGTCTGTGCCTTGGGCGATTTTCCACATTTTGATTATTACGCTACAAGCATTCATTTTCATGATGTTGACTATCGTGTACATGAGCATGGCAAGCGAAAAGCATTAATGGTATGGCCTAACTGTCATCGGGCGGTTGGGCACACAATTTTTTAACTTAATTTGGTATAAACCTAACCTCTGAGGAATTATCATGGAACTCACTTTAGGTCTAGTTGCAATTGCATCTGCTATCTTGATCGCTTTCGGTGCTTTAGGTACTGCGATTGGTTTTGGTCTTCTAGGCGGCCGTTTCCTTGAAGCTGTAGCTCGTCAACCAGAATTGGCTCCACAACTTCAAACTCGTATGTTCTTAATCGCGGGTCTTCTTGATGCTGTGCCTATGATCGGTGTTGGTATTGGCTTGTTCTTCATCTTCGCTAATCCATTTGTAGGTTAATCAGCTTAATTCCGAAATTCACTATTTGAGGAATTTGCAATGAATATCAACCTCACATTGTTTGGCCAAGCGATTGCGTTTGCGATTTTCGTCGCATTCTGCATGAAGTTTGTATGGCCACCACTAATCAATGCGATTAGTGAACGTCAGCGTAAAATCGCTGATGGCTTAAACGCTGCTGAAAAAGCGAAGGCTGACCTTGCAGATGCGCAAGCACAAGTGAAAGCTGAACTGGACGCGGCAAAAGCACAAGCGGCTCAATTGATCGAACAAGCGAACCGTCGTGCAGCGCAATTGGTCGAAGAAGCTCGTACCCAAGCGTCAGCTGAAGGTGAGCGTATTCGTCAACAAGCTAAAGAAGCTGTTGATACTGAAATCAATGCTGCTCGCGAAGAATTACGTCAACAAGTGGCTGCTCTTGCAGTTGCTGGTGCTGAGAAAATTCTTAGCCAGCAAGTTGACGCAGAAGCTCACAATGCCATGCTGACTCAGCTGGCTGCTAAACTTTAAGAGAGGCGGATTATGGCTGAACTCTTGACGTTGGCACGCCCTTACGCAAAAGCAGCATTTGCTTACGCTTCTGAGCAAGGTACAGCTGACTCTTGGTCAACTGCACTTGAATTGCTCAGTGCTGCGGTGCAAGACGAAGCATTTTCAGCTTATCTAAATCGCCCTGAGTTGACACCTGCTGAGCAGGTGGCACTTTTTGCTAAAGTTTTAGGCGAAGACCAAACGCCTGCAGTGTCAAACTTTTTGACTATGCTTGCTGAAAACGCACGTTTGGCTTTGCTTCCTGAAATCGCTGCAGAATATGAACAGCTCAAATCACAGAATAACAATACTGTGGATGTTGTAATTGAATCAGCATTCCCATTGACTTCTGTACAGGAACAACTTCTTACTCATGCGTTAGAGAAAAAATTCAATGCAGCAGTAAATGTTACTGTAGAAGTTAACCCAGCGTTAATCGCGGGTGTGGTTATTCGTGCAGGCGACCAAGTGATAGATGATTCTGCGCTTAATAAGCTTGAAAAAATGCGTACTCGTCTTCTAGCTTAATTGCATATAAGAAGACTGAACTTTAAAAAGATTGAGGTATAGCGCAATGCAACAACTGAATCCATCCGAGATCAGTGCGCTCATTAAACAGCGTATCGGCGATCTGGACACCAGCGCGACCGCTAAAAACGAAGGTACCATTGTTATGGTATCCGACGGTATTGTGCGCATTCACGGCCTTGCTGATGCAATGTACGGTGAAATGATCGAATTCGACGGCGGCTTATACGGTATGGCACTGAACCTAGAACAGGATTCAGTGGGCGTCGTTGTTTTAGGTAACTACTTAAGCCTTCAAGAAGGTCAAAAAGCTCGTTGTACAGGTCGTGTATTAGAAGTTCCGGTTGGTCCTGAACTTCTTGGCCGTGTCGTAGATGCTTTGGGTAACCCGATTGATGGTAAAGGCCCTATTGATGCAAAACTGACTGATGCTGTTGAAAAAGTAGCACCAGGCGTAATTTGGCGTCAATCAGTGGATCAACCTGTACAAACTGGTTATAAATCAGTAGATACAATGATCCCAGTAGGCCGTGGTCAACGTGAGTTGATCATTGGTGACCGTCAGACTGGTAAAACAGCAATGGCGATCGATGCGATCATCGCTCAGAAAAACTCTGGCATTAAGTGTGTGTACGTAGCAATTGGTCAAAAACAATCGACTATCGCTAACGTTGTGCGCAAGCTAGAAGAAACTGGCGCTATGGCGTATACAACTGTTGTCGCAGCAGCAGCGGCAGATCCAGCAGCAATGTTGTATCTTGCTCCATACTCTGGCTGTACAATGGGTGAATACTTCCGTGACCGTGGTGAAGACGCGCTTATCATTTATGATGACTTGTCTAAACAAGCTGTTGCGTATCGTCAAATTTCATTGCTTTTACGTCGTCCACCAGGTCGTGAAGCTTATCCAGGTGACGTGTTCTATCTACACTCGCGTCTACTTGAGCGTGCTTCTCGTGTATCTGCTGACTACGTTGAGAAATTCACTAACGGTGAAGTTAAAGGTCAAACTGGTTCTTTAACTGCATTGCCGATTATTGAAACTCAAGCAGGTGACGTATCTGCATTCGTTCCAACCAACGTAATTTCGATTACTGATGGTCAGATCTTCTTAGAAACATCATTATTCAACGCGGGTATCCGTCCTGCTGTGAACGCGGGTATTTCTGTATCGCGTGTTGGTGGTTCTGCTCAAACTAAGATCATCAAAAAATTGTCTGGTGGTATCCGTACCGCTTTGGCGCAATACCGTGAATTGGCAGCGTTTGCTCAGTTCGCTTCTGACCTTGATGAAGCAACTCGTAAGCAACTTGAACATGGTCAACGTGTAACTGAGTTAATGAAGCAGAAACAATATGCGCCATACTCAATTGCTGACCAAGCTGTTTCAGTTTATGCATCTAACGAAGGCTACATGGCTGACGTAGAAGTGAAGAAAATCGTAGACTTTGATGCTGCGTTAATTTCTTACTTCCGTTCAGAAAATGCTGCGTTAATGCAACAAATCGATGAAACTGGTGATTTCAACAAAGACATCGAAGCTGCAATCAAAGCAGGTATTGAAAGCTTTAAAGCGACTCAAACTTACTAATTTAGCATTGGCTAGTTAGGGGTTTGGTTCACGGAATCAACCTTCGGAAGCCTGAAAGGGCTTTCGAATACTAGGTTAAGCGTATGGCAAATTTAAAAGAAATTCGCGCCAAAGTTGCTAGTATCAAGAGCACGCAAAAGATTACTCGCGCGATGCAAATGGTTGCTGCTTCTAAGATGCGTCGTGCGCAAGAGCGCATGGCTCAAGGCCGTCCGTATGCCGAAAATATGCACCGTGTAATTGCTCATTTGGTACAGGCGAACCCTGAATACAAACACCGTTATATGATTGAACGCCCTGTAAAACGCGTTGGTTATATCATCGTGTCTTCAGATCGTGGTTTGGCAGGTGGCTTGAACATTAACTTGTTCAAGAAAGTTGTAAAGCATGTACAGCAACAACAAGAGCAGTCAATTGAAGTTCAGTTTGCTTTAATTGGTCAAAAAGCGGTTTCGTTTTTTAAAAACTACGGCGGTAAAGTGCTTGGTGCAACTACAAACGTAGGTGACGCGCCAAGTCTTGAACAGTTATCTGGCTCTGTGCAAGTGATGTTAGATGCGTACGATAAAGGCGAGTTAGATCGCATTTACCTCGTGTCAAACGGCTTTGTCAATGCCATGACTCAAGATCAGAAAATCGAACAACTTGTTCCTTTAGCATCTGCTGAAGAAAACAAGACTCTTAACCGTCAATACGGTTGGGATTATATCTATGAACCAGAAGCTGAAGAGCTGTTAAATGGTTTATTGGTTCGTTACATCGAGTCTATGGTTTATCAAGGTGTGATTGAAAACATCGCATGTGAACAGTCTGCGCGTATGGTTGCAATGAAAGCTGCAACAGATAACGCAGGTGAACTGATCAAGAGCCTACAACTTATTTATAACAAGCTGCGTCAAGCCGCGATTACTCAGGAAATTTCTGAAATCGTTGGTGGTGCCGCTGCCGTTTAACATTATTAGTTTGAATTGAGGAGACAGCAATGAGTGGCGGTCGTATCATTCAGATCATCGGCGCGGTTATCGACGTCGAGTTTGAACGCAACAGCGTTCCTAAGATCTATGACGCTCTCCAAGTTGACGGTACTGAAACTACATTAGAAGTTCAGCAACAACTTGGTGATGGCGTAGTTCGTACTATTGCAATGGGTTCTACTGAAGGCCTTAAGCGTGGTTTGAACGTAACTAACACTAACGCGCCAATCTCTGTACCAGTAGGTACAGCGACACTTGGTCGTATCATGGACGTTCTTGGTCGCCCTATCGACGAAGCTGGTCCAGTTGCAACTGAAGAGCGTTTACCAATTCACCGTCAAGCGCCTTCTTATGCAGAACAAGCGGCTTCTACTGACCTTTTAGAAACTGGTATTAAAGTCATTGACTTACTTTGCCCGTTCGCGAAAGGTGGTAAAGTTGGTCTGTTCGGTGGTGCGGGTGTTGGTAAAACCGTAAATATGATGGAGTTGATCAACAACATCGCTAAAGCGCACTCAGGTTTATCTGTATTCGCTGGTGTTGGTGAGCGTACTCGTGAAGGTAACGACTTCTATCACGAAATGAAAGACTCTAACGTTCTTGACAAAGTAGCAATGGTCTACGGTCAGATGAACGAGCCGCCTGGTAACCGTTTACGCGTAGCGTTAACTGGTTTGACTATGGCTGAGTACTTCCGTGATCAAAAAGATGAGAACGGTAAAGGTCGTGACGTATTATTGTTCGTAGACAACATCTACCGTTATACACTAGCAGGTACTGAAGTATCAGCACTTCTAGGTCGTATGCCATCTGCAGTAGGTTATCAGCCTACACTTGCAGAAGAGATGGGTGTTCTTCAAGAACGTATTACTTCAACTAAGTCTGGTTCGATTACATCTATTCAAGCTGTATACGTACCTGCCGATGACTTGACTGACCCATCACCTGCTACAACGTTCGCGCACTTAGACGCAACTGTAGTATTGAGCCGTGATATTGCATCTCAAGGTATTTACCCTGCGATCGATCCACTAGACTCAACTTCACGTCAGTTAGATCCATTAGTTGTTGGTACTGAGCATTACGAAATTGCTCGTTCAGTTCAAAACGTTCTTCAACGTTATAAAGAATTGAAAGACATTATCGCAATTCTTGGTATGGACGAATTGTCAGAAGAAGACAAACTTACTGTATACCGTGCACGTAAGATCCAACGTTTCTTCTCTCAACCGTTCCACGTAGCTGAAGTATTTACTGGCGCGCCTGGTAAACTTGTACCGCTTAAAGATACAATTCGTGGCTTTAAAGGTCTTCTAGCTGGTGAATACGATCATATCCCAGAACAAGCGTTCTATATGGTTGGTGGTATTGACGAAGTGATTGCTAAAGCCGAGAAACTTTAATTAGCAGCTCTAATTTAGGAGATTCTCATGGCGACTATGCAATGTGATGTTGTAAGTGTAAAAGAGTCTTTGTACTCGGGCACTGTGACTATGCTAATTGCAAAAGGTGCTGGCGGTGAACTCGGTATTATGCCGGGTCACGCACCACTGGTAACTTTGCTTCAGCCGGGTGCAATCCGCGTTCTGCTGGAAAATGGTACAGAAGAATTAATCTATGTATCTGGTGGCGTTCTAGAAGTTCAACCGCATGTTGTTACGATTCTTGCAGATACTGCAGTTCGTGCAGAAAACTTAGATGAAGCGGCAATTATTGAAGCGCGTAAACACGCTGAACAATTGTTGGCAAATCAAAAGAGCGATTTGGACTCTGCTGCTGCTTTGGCTGCTTTGGCAGAAACTGCTGCACAGTTGGAAACCATCCGCAAAATCAAAAACCGCGCACTTTAATTGTCGGTTTAAGATTGAAAAAAGCCATTCGAAAGAGTGGCTTTTTTTATGCTGTTTGGAATTGAAGCCTTATCTTTGCTTAAGATGCTGTATTGGTAGTTTCAGTAGGCTGATTTGACTCACCTTGTAAAATCATCCCCGCCAGTTTTAGCATTTCAGCTTGAATACTCCCCATTTGCTGTTCCAGTTTCTTAAAGTCCACTTTGCTTAAATCGACTTGTCCATTTAAAAATGGTGAAGCCAAAACTTGCTGATTGGCAGCCAATAAGTTTTGACGGATGGTATCAATTTCCTGTGTTTTTAAGTCTAGGCTGCTTAGTGTTTGATTGAAGCCTTGTAACTGCTGTTGTAATTGAGTCGCTGCAATTTGTAATTGTTGTGGATCTTGCACATCTACAGCGGTTTGCAATTCAGACTTGGTTTGATTCAGTTGTTCGACATATTGACCTGCTTTGAGCTGTAGATCAGCCACATCGCGCACAATATAGAACATATTGCCACTGCTTAATGGAGCGTTGGTTGGGTTTGTATTGCTGTTGGATGATGCGCTGGAATCATCTTGATTAGTTGTTTGCGTTTGCGGCGTGTTCATTTGATCACAGGCGCTGAGTAGCAAGGCAGAACTCAATAGTGCAAACGGAAGTAGTGTCTTCGAAGATACATTTTTCATATTCATGTGATTTTTGGTACTCATTGAGAATGAATATAAAACGAAAATATGAATAAAAAACAGATTGTTGCAAAGCAATAACAAATCTTAATTTTTTTGTCTAAATCAAAAAAAATAGGAGTTTTAAAGAAACTCCTATGAATTACACTTCTTTCATAAAAGAAAAATGATCATAAGTAATGCGTCGAATTGATGTCGAATTGATATTGATAGTCCCTTCTCTTGCGCCATATATGGCTCAGGATGTGGAATATATTCCGCAAGAGGATGAGGGAGCTGAATTATTGATTTAAAGAGAATTTATGAAAGAACTCTTTAACTTGCTGAATAAAAAATTATTTAGCCAATTCAGCCTCAATCGCTTCTACAATGCGCGGGTCATCTGCGGTTAAATCTGGGGCAAAACGCGCCACCACTTCACCTTGTTTATTCACCAAAAACTTTTCAAAGTTCCACAATACTTCAGGTGGTTCATTTGGGGTTAAGCCGTAATCAACCAAATCTTTCCACCATGGGCCTTCACCAATACGTTCAGGAATTGCTTGCGTTAAAGCCGTGTAGAGAGGATGTTTTTCTGCACCCACGACTGGAATTTTAGCAAACACTGGAAAACTCACCTGATAATTCAGTGAGCAAAATTCCTGAATTTCTGTATCGCTGCCCGGTTCTTGTGCCAAGAAATCATTCGATGGAAAGGCTAAAATTTCTAAGCCTTGTGCCTGTTTTGCTGCGTAGAGTTGCTGTAAGCCTTCGTATTGCGGGGTTAAGCCACATTTTGATGCCACGTTCACGATCAACAACACTTTTCCTGCATATTGATTTAATGTGGTTTCCGTACCCTGATTGGTTTTTACTGCAATGTCATAAACTGAAGTGCGCATAGTTGCTTCCTAGAATCTGTATTTTACCGCTACTGTTGTAACTGTAATTTTTGGGTACAGCAAGTTTTATAGCAAAGAAATTTACGACACTGATGGAATCCCGCATAGCCGTGATATTGCGCAGAAAAATGTAATTCGTATCTGCATTTTATTTTATTGATGGATAAATCGAGCGAAAAGTGCCATAAATAGACACTGGGTTTTTAGCACTTTGCATCACAAGTCAGTTATAGAAAAGGGTTTCACAGCAGGTATGCTGTTTGGTACAACAAGGATGATGAATACATGATACGGTCAGATAAAGGCGTATTTTGGGCAATTTTATTGCCATTGATTGCGGTATTGATTTGGTCTTTAAATATTGCAGTAACGAGGTATGTGGCGGAGTATATTTCACCCGTCAGTATCAGTTTTTATCGCTGGTTGATTGCTTTTCTGATTTTAACCCCGTGGATATTGCCCAAAGTTTGGCAGCAGCGTGAGTTGATTCGTCCACATTTGAAACAGTTGGCAGTGCTTAGTGCTTTTGGTTTGGTGCTGTATCAAGGTCTAAGCTATACCGCAGCCAATTACACCACTGCAACCAATATGGGCATTATTAATGCGTTTATTCCCATGTTTACGGTTTTGGTTTCATTGCTGATCTTAAAAGACATTCCGACACGATTTGCGGTTTTGGGCTGCATTATTTCATTTTCGGGTTTGTTGTATGTGATTGCACAAGGAGATTTGCGTCAACTCAGTCAGCTGACAGGACATGCGGGCGATATGCTCATGGTTTTGGCGGTATTTTTTTACGCCTTTTATGGGGTGTTTTTAAAGAAATGGAATTTAAAATTGCCGCTCATGCTGAGTCTTTATGTGCAAATTATATTCGCCTTACTTTACCATCTGCCATTTATTTTGTGGTTCGGCTTGGATCATTTAAATAGCCAAAATGGTTTAAGTGTGCTGTATGCAGGTATATTTCCTTCAATTATTGCACCTTTGGTATGGATGTTGGCCGTTCAATATTTAGGGCCAAATCGCACCAGTATTTTTATGAATTTGATGCCTGTTTTCACGGCTATCATTGCATATTTTTGGTTGGCAGAAGTGTGGGGGAGTTATCACAGTATCGGTGGATTGATTATTTTAACGGGTATTGTGTTGGCACAAATGAAAGCACGCGTACACATTCAAGCAAAAAGTTGAGTTTAATTGGTGTTTTTTTTGATCACATAAAGGTGTATTTAAAATGCCTTTTATTCAAAATTTATACAGTATTGAGTGTTATGAATTATGACAGTTTTTTTAATTTTTCTAAAATAATTGTAAAAATAGTAAGATAATTTAAATTGTTAAGAAAAAAAGATGAATCTTTCATTGAATATTTGTCTTGGATTAATAGGAAAAATCTATTTGTATAGTCGACTAAATTACTCCATAATTCACGTACTGAAAACGATCCACTGTATTCAATAATCAGTGAAATATCATTTGCAGCAAGATTTTCAAACCCTCTGGATGTGCTTTTATACACATCCTTTTTATGCTCAACCATCCCTATATGGTTGAGCTTTTTTTTATCCACTGGAGCGTAAAACCTCGTGGTTCAGCACGAGGATATAAGCGACTGGAGTAAACCATATGAACGACACGAAATGTCGTTTTAAATACTTGTAATATAGTCACTATTAAGAAAAATACTGTTAAAATAATTGGATGAAGACACTCAAATTACGCATAAAAGACAAACATTGCAAGGTGCTAAATCAGTTAGCATCCGAAGTAAATTTTGTCTGGAATTATGTCAATGATTTGTGTTTTAAGCATCTGCAACGTAAACAACAATTCTTTTCAGCATACGACCTTGCAAAATACACGAAAGGCGCATCGAAAGAATGCAACTTGCACAGTCAAACTATTCAGGCAGTGACAGAAGAATTGGTCACAAGACGCAAGCAGTTCAAAAAAGCAAAACTAAAATGGCGTGTCAGTAATAAAAAATCAGCTAGACGTTCGCTGGGTTGGATACAGTTTAAAAAGGTTGCAATCAAATATGCTGATGGCTATGTTCAATATGGCAGGCATCAATTTAAACTATGGGATAGTTACGGATTAAGTCAATACAATATCAAAACAGGCACATTCGTAGAAGATAGTCGTGGACGTTGGTATGTTTGTCTTGTAGTTGATGCAGTCAAAATAGAAAAAAACAACGCTAAAACCTCAATTGGCATAGATTTAGGTTTAAAAGATTTAGCGACTTGTTCAGATGGCGTAAAACTTAAAGCACCTCAAATCTATCGGCAATATGAACAAAAACTTGGTATTGCTCAACGTGCAAAAAATAAGAAACGTGTCAAAGCCATTCATGCCAAGATTAAAAATGTAAGACAAAACATGCTGCATCAATTCAGCCGAAAACTGGTGAATGAACATGCAGCCATCTTCGTTGGCAATGTGAATGCCAAAGCATTAGCACAAACCAGATTGGCTAAATCAGTGCTAGATGCCAGTTGGACAACACTAAGAACCATGCTCAAGTATAAATGCGAGAACGCAGGGGTATGTTATGAAGAAGTCAATGAAGCCTATACCACCCAAATTTGTTCGTGCTGTGGCTCACGCTCCAGTAGTCCGGAAGGTAGAGCAGGACTTGGAATAAGAGAGTGGCAGTGTGTGGAGTGCGGTACGCTCCATGATCGGGATGTAAATTCCGCACTGAATATTCTTGCGCTCGGACATGAGCGTCTAGCAGTAGGAATCTCCGTCCTTTAGGTCGGGGAGGATGTCAACTAAAATTTGTCTAAAGCTAGGCGCGAATCACCGTCCCAGTCTCTGCATCTAAAATACGGCTGGGTTGCTGGCTTAAACCTAAATCACCATTTAAGTAGTGCAATTGTTGTTGGAAATATTGTGTAGCTTCTTGCAAAGAGCGTGCAGGGTCAAGTCCCGCAGGATTGGCACTGGTCGATACAATAAAGCCATCAAAGGCATGGCATAGCGCCATACATAAAGGATGATTGGTTACGCGCACCGCCACTTTGGGATGTTGACCTGTAATCCACTCTGGAATTGCGGCTGTGCTGGGTAATAGCCAGGTGGTCGCTCGATCTGTGGGGTGAGTATTCGTCCATGACGCAATCACGCGATCTCGCATTTCGGGGCTTAAATCCTGCAGTAAATGCTCTACTTGTGACAGATGTCCTGCCAGTAAAATCACACCTTTTTCAATCGGACGCTGTTTCAGACGCAAAATTTCCAAAAATGCCTGTTGATTATATGGATCACATCCCAATCCCCAAACCGCCTCTGTAGGATAGGCCAGTACCTGTCCTTGTTGTAGACATGCAGCGGCTTCGGTGACAGAAGTTGTAATCATGGGAGTTTTACCTAAACAGAAACGTGAAATAGGCGCTTATTGTGAACCTTATTTGAGTGGACGACAACGCAGATATAAACCTGATTGTTGTAAACAGAAGCCCATGAGTTCCAGTTCCATTAATGCGCTGGTGAGTGTGGCAATATCTAAATTCAGTTGCTGTGCCAAGTGATCGATGCTTTGTCCGACCCAATCCAGTTGTTGATACAGTGCCAATAAATGCTCGGGAATATGCGGTGTACTTGTATCTGCTGTTTTTGTTGTGGTGGTTTGAAGTATTGCTTCAGTCGGTGGTGTAGATAATTTTGCTTTTGTTGAAGCTGCTGTAGTCTGATTTTGGCTTGATGCTATTTGGTTTTGTTGATATTGCCATTGGGTGGGTAGGGCTAAATCTTCAATCACTTGTTCAGGATGATCCACTAAAATTGCACCTTCACGAATCAATTGGTGGCAACCTTGATGAAATTCACTGTAAATATGTCCTGGAATGGCAAAAATTAATTTGCCTTGCTCTGCTGCCAGTTTCGCGGTAATCAGCGAGCCACTATTTAAACTGGCTTCAGCAACAATCACGCCTAAACTTAGTCCACTGACAATACGGTTACGTCGTGGAAAATGTTGCTGTAAGGGCTTAGTCTGTGGTAAAAACTCCGTAATCACGGCACCACCAGATTCTACAATTTTTTGGCGCAGGCTGTGATGTGCACTTGGATAAGTGCTGTCCAAACCTGTGCCCATGACTGCAATGGTACGTTGATGTTGCAAAGCACCTTGATGTGCGGCTTCATCAATACCTTGTGCCAAACCACTATTGATAAAGAACCCTTGTTCACTTAAATAATAAGCAAAATCATAAGCCACTTGCCGACCATGCGGGCTGGCTTTGCGACTGCCGACAATCGCAATTTGCGCTTGCAACAAAGCCTGTGCATTGCCTTGCCCAAATAAAATGGGTGGCTTGTTGGAATAGGGTCGTAACTGATTGGGATAGTCCGCATCGTCCAAAGTTAGAATAAAATCGCACTGCTGTTGCAGTTGATTCAGACATTGTTCAAAGGCGAGTTGCCCTGTTGGGCTGAGATATTCTTTGGCGCGTTGTAGATGGTTGGCATGAATGCGCACATCTGACCATGTGAGGAGGTGTTCGGGCTGCACTGCGGCAGCCACGGAACCATAATGTTGTACGAGTTTGGAAAAACTAGACAGTGAATGTTGAACCAAATACCACAACAAAATGTAGTTAATTTGCTGTGGGCTGAATGAATTCAACATCACCATCTTAAACCGTTTTAGTCGTCCATTCGTGGTGCTTGTAAGCTCGCACCGACTTTAATAGGCAATTCGCTGTCTAAGACATAGGCGTAGCTAATGTGGTCAAAGCTCTTGAAGACCATGATATTGCCAATACGTTCGCCTGGAAGCTGAACACGTTCTTTGGTTTTCGGGTCGGTGACCACTTCGCCTTTTTGCGCTACGCTAAACACATGACCAGATTGCACGCCATGTAATGTACCGCGATCAATTGCCACAACACTGTGTTTTGCTGCAGTACCAATCGAACCCATCACACGTAGCACTTGACCACCTGTGCTGACATTTTCAGCATGCGTTGGGTAGAACAAGGTTGGCAGCATTGGGTCATAAATTGGTAAGACGCGATCACCACGACGCACTTCGGCATTGTAGGTATCGGTCAATTCAAGTGTGGTGATGTCATTTTCACCACGTACTGCAATACCTGCAGCAACTTGAGTGAGTTCAATGCCTGCATTGAATTTTTGACCATTGGCATCGGTCAGCATGTACGGTTCGCCTTCACGATATACACCGTAGCGTTGACCTACTTCCAGACCTGCACCACGTGCATACACACTTTGACCTTTAGCAGCTAAAACACGTTGATCAGAAGTACCTAAAATATATGGTGTGCCTTGTAACGCATCTGCGGCAATAATGCTGCTGCGCTCTAACCAGTGTTTGATGTAGTCAAGTGGAATCACAGGAATGGTATTATTTAAAGACTCCACGCGAATTTGCGGCTGTAAATTGGTGCTCTTGCCTGCATAACGACGAATAATGCCTTCACAGCCATCGCCTTCATCTTTACCAATAATAGGGCGACCTTCGTAGGTACACATCAACAAACGGTCACCTGGGAAAATCCAGTGTGGATTTTTTACGTGACGGTTACTTGCCCAAATTTCAGGCCAACGTAATGGGTTGTTCAGGAATTTTTTGGAAATATCCCATAAGGTATCGCCTTTTTTTACCACATACACATTTGGTGCGCTGGCTTTTAAGGCAGGCGGATTGATGTTTCGTGCAGGTGCTGCTTCAGCCACACTGATCGCACTAAGTCCCACTGTGAGACATACCGCGAGTGCTAAAACTTGCTTTTTAAACCCCAAGACACGAAAAGAGGATGTGTCTGTCAAAACCTTTTTCATTATCATAATTCCTAAAATTATGTATGTAGTTGCGTTATAATAACGATCTTACACACATTTTTTTGATGAAGCATTCCTTCATTCGGTTTTTTGATCAATGGCATAAGTGAGGATGTCCCATGGCCTTATTACCTATTTTAAGTTTCCCGGATCCCCGTTTGCGTACCATTGCCAAACCCGTCGAAGAAGTCACCGACGAAATTCGTCAGCTGGCTGCAGATATGTTTGAAACTATGTATGCCGCACCAGGAATTGGTCTGGCAGCCACACAGGTCGATCATCATATTCAGCTCATTGTCATGGATTTATCTGAAAATAAAGATCAACCCATGGTCTTCATTAACCCCAAAGTTACCGCATTGACTGAAGAGACCCAACCGTATGAAGAAGGGTGTTTGTCAGTGCCTCAAATATACGACAAAGTTGAGCGTCCGTCACGTGTAAAAATTGAAGCGATTAACCTTGAGGGCCAATCCTTTGCGCTAGAAGCGGATGAACTTCTCGCTGTTTGTATCCAACATGAAATGGATCACTTAAATGGCAAATTATTTGTCGATTATTTATCGCCGCTCAAGCGTCAGCGTGCCCGTGAAAAAGTCGAAAAAGTAGTGCGCCAGCGTCAGAAAGAAAAAGTCGCGGTCAAGCGTTAAGACGTAGAACAATCAAGAAGACTAGACGCACAAGTTTAGACCAAAGCCTAAAAATCAGCCCAATTTCGATTGGGCTTTGTTATACTTGTGCCACACAAATTCAGGATAGATGTTTTTGTTGTTGCGTAGTGGTTTACTGCTTTCATTTATCGCAGTTTTTTTACAGATTGCTGTTTTTTTACAGCCTTTGCTGCCTGAGCAATATCAAGTTGCACCAGTCTGTGAAACCATCACGCGTGCACTTTTATTGCCACACAAAACAATGACTGCTGTGGGGCATGATGTGCACAGCTCACATCTACATGCAGATCAACAACAAGTTACGACACAAAACGAACATCATCATCACGATGCTTCACATCAATGTCAGTACTGTACGGTATATGGCAATTTAGTCCTACCACCTGAATTAGAGCTGAAAGAAGTGCTTGATCGTATTCAAGTGCGCCTTTTGGCTTTCCAAAAACGTTTTCAACACGTTTGGTTTGCACTTCAGCAACTCTTTTTACTTCCGCAGGGACGTGCTCCACCTCACTTTGCATAAATTCAATGTTTTTCGGGTCTGCTTTGACCCTAACTGTATTTATGTTTTGAAGTGAGAAATAAAATGGCTCAGCCTAAATTTTTATTACAGCCCATTGCGGCTGCAGTTTGTGTTGCCTGCTATTCAGCAAGTGCGTTTGCCGATCAAAGTATGCTGTCTGCAAATACGCATAGCCTTGCGCCTATTGTTGCAACCGCACAACAGGGCAATGATGCCAATGGTTTGGTGGTTCGTGCTAATCCAAAACAACCCATTCAGCCGATTCCAGCCACAGATGGTGCAGACTATTTACAAAGCATCGTCGGCTTTAGTGCGGTCAACAGTGGTGCGGGTACCAATGGTGATGTGACCTTCCGTGGCATGTTTGGTTCACGTATTAAAATTTTAACCGATGGCTCTGAAAACTTGGGTGCATGCCCGAGTCGTATGGATTCACCAACCTCTTATATTTCCCCAGAAAGTTTTGATGAAATTACCGTCATTAAAGGCCCGCAAACGGTGCAATATGCCAACACAGGTTCGGCAGCAACGGTATTGTTTGAGCGTAAGCCTGAGCAATTTGGTGAAGGTCAAAACTATCGTGGCCAAGCCAGTGTCTTGATGGGGTCATTTGGCCGTTTAGATCATAATGTTGAAGCGGCTGCGGGTGATGAGCAGAAATACATTCGTTTAAACGCCAACCGTTCTGTAGCAGACAGCTATAAAGATGGCAATGGTACAACTGTTCCTTCGGATTGGGAGCGTTGGAATGCTGATGTCGCTTTAGGTTGGACACCCGATGAAAACACTTGGCTAGAACTGACAGGTGGTCGTGGTGATGCTGAAGTGGTTTATGCGGGCCGTACAATGGATGGTTCTGAATTTGACCGCGAAAGTTTAGGTTTACGTGTAGAAAAGAAAAATATCACCGATGTGATTAAGAAAATTGAAGCACAGGTGAACTATAGCTTTAACGATCACGTGATGGATAACTATAGTCTGCGTAAAGTAGGTATGGCACAACATCACATGACAAAAGAGTGGGTGGAAGCTAAATCTGCAATGAATGTGACACGCCGTACTTTAAATGCACGGATGGCTGTAACGCATGAGTGGGATAAGCTGCAGTTTATTACAGGTATTGATAGTCAACAGAATAAACATGGTAAAGGCATGTATTCAGCCACAATGCCGAAAATGAACTTCCCTGTAACAACCGATATGGAATTTCAATCTTATGGCGGTTTTGGTGAATTGAGTTATCAACTCAATGATCAAAATAAATTAGTCACAGGTATACGTGTTGATCAGGTCGAAGTTGACGCAGTGCAAACAGCTCAACAACGTAAAGAAACTTTGCCAAGTGGCTTTATTCGTTTGGAAAATCAGCACCCACACCATGATGCCAAAACGTATGTTGGCTTGGGTTATGTAGAGCGTGTTCCTGATTATTGGGAATTGTTTAGTCCTCTGTCGGGTAACGGAAATAAAAATACGTTTAATCACATTGATACTGAAAAAACCCTTCAATTGGACTTTGGCTATCAACATGAACATGGTGCATTCAGCTCTTGGGCATCGGCTTATGCAGGTTTAATTAATGATTATATTTTGACGAATTACAAACTGAGAGATGAAAACAAGCCTCAGAGTAAAGAAAATCCTTTAGAGGCGCATACTCGCAATGTGGATGCAACCATTGCTGGGGCAGAAGTTGGTATTGCTTATCAATTTACCGATGCTTTGCAAGCTGATGTGAGTGCCATGTATGCGTGGGGTGAAAACACCACAGACAATACGCCGTTACCACAAATTTCGCCTTTGGAAGGACGTTTAAACCTACGCTATGTTCAAGATAGATACACTTTAGGTGCATTATTACGTGTAGTCGATGGTCAAAGTCGTATAAGTAAATATGAAGGTAATATCGTAGGTTACGACCTCAAAGAGAGCAGTGGCTTTGGCGTGTTGTCTTTAAATGGCAGCTATAACCTCAATAAAAGTGTTGATGTGTCTGTGGGTATTGATAACGTACTGGATAAAACTTATACCGAGCATCTAAACAAAATGGGTAATGCGGGTTTGGGTTTTGCTGCGAATGAGCAATTTAACAATATTGGCCGTAACTATTGGGCGCGTATCAGTATGAAGTTCTAATTTGAACTTTATTTAAACCAAAAGCAGGGCTTAGGCTCTGCTTTTTACTTTTTTATTAGAATAATTTCATATAAAACAATAGATTAAATCTTGTGATTGTATTTTGAAGAATTGCACAGATTTTTATTAAAATAAATTTATGAGATAAAACAGTGGCTTATCTGTTTTGGGGTTTATAAAATAAACACTCGATATATTTCTTTTACAAAAAGCCTTGCATGGCAAAATATTTGGCCTATAATGCACATCCATCGGCGGCGATGTTGATAAAAACTTGTTGAAAAACAATAGCTTGGTTGATTGATTTAAGATTAATTGAGTTTGTTTTGAGTAGATGGGTTTGAAAATAAAATCAACATTGCATGTTGACTTTCTGGAAATAGAGAGTAGTATAGCTGACCTAGCTTGATGCTGACGAAGCATCGAGAAGATCATTAAGAGATTATGAAGAACAACTTGTGTGGATTTTTACTGATTGATTAATCGAAAATATTTCATTGATTGATTGGTTTAAATTACTCGAA
>NZ_VOYT01000023.1:0-35854 GCF_013420145.1 Acinetobacter sp. YH12021 | reverse complement strand
GATCCCTTCCCGAACTCAGAAGTGAAACCTCTTCGCGCTGATGGTAGTGTGGGGTTACCCATGTGAGAGTAAGTCATCGCCAGCTCATTATTCTAAACACCCTCAACTAGCGTTGGGGGTGTTTTTTATGCGGGAAAGAAAAGTAGAAAAAGAAAGGAAAACATAAAAATGAAGGCAAAATAAAACCATCAGGGGGTGGTTTTAAAGAGTAAGCATACTTTCTAAATTTGATTAGATTTCACGTAGTTGTCGACGTGCATGTTTAAATGCTGTTCTTAAACCCTCTTCTAGTGTTGGATGGTAGAACGGTTTATCTAAAATATCTTCAAGTGTGAGTTCTTCATCAATCATCCAAGCCAATAAGTGCGCCATGTGCTCAGCAGCATCCACAAATAATTCAGCACCTAATAACTTTTGACTTTTATTATTAATATAAACTTCAATCGCACCTTTATTTTTTCCCAGCACCAAAGCGCGACCTTGTTTTTCATAAGAAACAAAGCCTGTCGTAAATGCAATATTTTGCTCTTTCAGTTGTTTATAGTTTTGTCCTACAGATGCCATTTCAGGTGAGCTAAACACAATACCCATGGGTGTTAATGCTTTAATATTTTCAATATTTGGAAAGCTTAAACAATTATGCACGGCTGCACGCCCTTCATGTGCTGCTTCATGTTGAATGGGAGTATTCGTGTGTGCATCACCCACAATAAAAATAGCATGCTGTCCGAGTTGTTTGGTATGAGGATCAATTGGGAGTTGTTTGATGTTGTTGAAACTTGTATCAATATTTTCAAGATGAAGCTGATCTAAATAGCTGCGTCTACCCGTAGCAACCAATACATAATCGGCAGTTAAGCTTTGTATTTGTCCATTTTCTTGATATTCAATTTTCACGCCTTGTTCTGTTTTTTGTAGTTGTGTAGGCAAGGTTTCAAATTTGATATTCAATTCTCGACTGAGTGTATCTTGTGCAATGGTTTGTAGTTCTGGGCTGCGGAGTGAACCAACTTTACGACTACGGGCAAAAATAGTGGTATCTACCCCTAAGCGTTGCATAGCTTGAGCCAATTCGATTGCAATTACACCACTGCCAATGACGGCCAAAGATTGGGGTAAGTTCTCTAATTCAAAGATTTGATCTGATGTGATTAAGCGTTCGCCTAAGTTTTCTTTCCAGGCTTGGTCATAAGCAGGAGTAGAACCGACTGCAACAATAAAAGCTTTTGCCTGATATTGCTGTCCATTCACTTGAATTGTATGGGCATCTATGAAAGTCGCAAAGCCTGAAATCTTATGGGATGCTTCCCAACGATCTACATCTTTTTGTGTGGCACGGGTAAAACGATCACGTAATTGGCGTACGTGCGTCATGATTTGGGATGTATCAATTTTTGCATCTACCGTGAGTGCAACTTCTTGTGCATGTTGAATGTCGTGTATGCGATTGGCACTAGAGATGAGAACTTTACTAGGCATACAACCAACACGGGCACAGGTGGTGTCCCATGGACCGTGATTGATGATGAGTAGGTTTTGGGTGTATTTAATCGCTTCTTTATAGGCGCTAATGCCTGCGGTGCCTGCACCAATAATAATGAGGTCGTACATTTGTGAGCTACTTCATGTAATAAATAAATTTAGGCTAACACAAGCAAAACATTTATCATGCTTTTATTTACATAAAGCAGTAACTATGGTTACATAGCACCCAATAAATATTTATAAAAACTCTCTATATATTGAGAGTTCTAGGGGGATTTCATGTTTAATAAACAAACACCTTTAAAGTTGTCTGCCATTGCTATTTCTATTTTACTTGCAAGCTGTGGTGGCGGTGGTAGTGACGGGTATTATAACCAAAATGAAAATACTACTGGTGGAGGTTCGGGTACTGATAACGGTATTGAAACACCAGTAGTTGCTAAATTAAATATCACTAATGTTGAAGTTTTTGACAACAATAATCAAAAAACTACAGCTTTAACAATTCTTGGTGCAAGTGCGAGTGTAAAAGTAACTGACCAAAATGGTCAGCCAGTAAGTGGTGCATTAGTAACATTCACGGGCGAAAATATTAGTTTTGAAACTTCAAATGCTACAGTGCTCTCAAATGCTGATGGAATTGCAAAAATTGGAATTAAGCCTGTAGATGAAACTAAAACTGGTATTTTTAAAATTGCTGCAAATGCAGAAATTGGTGGTAATACTGCCAATACAAGCGATACCTTTGTATCTGTTGAAGCTCTGAAAACTAAGTTTGATAATCTTGTATTTGATAATTCAACTATTGATGCAGGTGGTTCTGTTAAAATTAGTCTAAAAACTGTCGATAGCTCGACAGATATTGCACAAAATAATGTGCAAGTAACTTTTAGCTCAGATTGTGGAACGTTTACGAATAACACAGTAAACTCAAATCAAGGTTTAGTTGAAACAACTTATACTGCCATATCTAACGGAGGCCAATTATGTAATGGCACTCAAGTTATTAGTATTAGTGCAAATAATGGTGCAACGACGACTACTAAGAATATTACAATTAATCCGATTAAAGCCAATTCACTTGTATATACTTCAGGTGAAGTTAAGTTAGGTGCCGCTAATAGTGGTTCTAGTGCATCTGGTAAGGTTGAATTTACAGTATATTCAAATAATCTGCCTGCTAAGAACCAAGCTGTATTGGTTGAGCTGATTTATGCGCCAGATGATCTTAGTTTTATTACATTGCATAACAGAAAAGAAAAAACAATTCAATCTAATGATGAAGGTAAGATTGTCGTAGATATCTTCCCTGGTAGCATACCAGGACCTGTGGAGCTTAAAGCCACCCTTGCTAGTGATACAAGTGTTACAGCATTGACAAAAGATGTTTCTGTTGCAACAGGACGTGTTACACAAAATGGTTTGAGTCTATCCGTAACTAAGAATGCATTACAATGGGATATTGATGGCGACAAAGCTACGATTGTTGCGCTTTTACGAGATCGTGTTGGTAATAAAGTCCCTGATGGTACAGTTGTAAGTTTTGTTACAGAGGGCGGAAGTATTACGCCGAATTGTTCAACAACTGATGGCGAATGTAGTGTTGTTTTACAGACTCAGAACCCACGTCCAACTGATAATCGCGTAACCGTTTTAGCTTATGTTGAAGGCGATAAGCAATATATTGATAAAGATTCTGACAATCGATATACAGCTGGCATTGATGAATTAGTAAGTAATATTGGTGATTTCTTTAGAGACGATAACGAAAATACTATTTTTGAAGCAGCTTTAGGTGAGTTTTTATATAAACGTGGGGCAGTGGGGAATATCTGTGCAGTCAGTACTTTTGCTCAACCAAATATCTCAGGAACATGTAATTCAGAACTTTCTGCAGTAATACGTCAACAGTTAGTCTTCTCATTTAGTAATGATGTGCCAACAATTAAAGATGTAGCTGTGACTACAAGCAAAACAAACTTTACGTTCAAGCTATTTGGTAATAGCGCGCAATCTGTTCCTATGCCGACTGGAACAACAGTAGCCGTACAAGCAGAAGATAATACTAAAGATAATGAAAAATCATGTTCAGCAGAGTTATGGAGTGGTAATGCAACCGTTCCAGCTCGGTTTAATTTACTAACGCCATCAACATTTGCATCGAGTACACAAGTAAATTATTCATACCGCTTAAAAGAATGTGATTCGGGGGATAGTTTAATCTTGACTGTAACAGCTCCGACAGGACAAATTACAAAACAAGAATACACGATTAGTTAAAATAAAAAAACAGCGCTTCGGCGCTGTTTTTTTATGGGAATCTAATTTAAAAATTAGAGCGAAGTCCCCACATTCACACCCACCGTCGGGCGTACTTGCATAGAACTACAAGCACTCAGAGCCAAGACACACATCACCACCAATAAAACTTTATTCATGCAACAAACCTTGAGATTTTGCCTGATGAAATAACGCACTAGAACGAGCGCCACTACGGCAAATCATCAGAATGGGTTTTGGAAGCTCATTATAATATTTGGCGAATTCAAGAATGTCTGTTTGAGAAATTTTACCGCTATTAACGGGCTGATAAATCACACTGATCTGAGATTTTTCTGCGATATTGCGTAATTCACTCACCTTGACTGCATTGCCCATCTCTTGATCAGGGCCGTTCACAATCACAGATTTAAAACCTTGTCGCATCAACTGTGAAAATTTGGCAGCATTCATCTGACCTGCAACACTGACTTTGCTATTTAAGCCTTAGCATCGTTTTGAGCGTGACTCAGCGAGATACTGCTACAGATCAGAATACAGCAAAATACATATTTGAGGATGGGTTTAGTCATCCAACAAATCCATTTGTTTAGCTAACTGAAATAAGTTGTTTGAGCGGTTACCCGTACGGCAGAACATCAACACAGGTTTTGGCAATTCGTTATAGTGATTGGCAAAAGTACGCACATCGACTTCAGTAATTTGACCAGACACCACAGGTTGAAAGACATAATCTAAGCCTGCTGCACGTGCAGCTTCTTCAATTTGCGCACTGGTTGGTTGCTCAGCACCACCTTCCATATCTGGGCGGTTATTAATAATTGACTTAAAGCCTTTCTCTACAACTTGGCTCACATGTTCAGGACCAATTTGACCCGCAAAACCGACTTGTTCAGACATGGGAATACTCCATCATTTTATTCATGACAATATGCTTTATGATAGCATTAAGCAGATTCAAGAGCAGAATGTTCTGAAATATTTATAACGACGATAACGATAAAATAACGCAATGGAGCGCTTATGCATTCCTATACGGTCGAGCCTTTATATGTCAAAAGTGATCACGAGGTGATTGCTGCAGACTTTTATCGCCCTAAATCTATAGAAAAACCCGCGGTGATTCTGATGGCGCATGGTCTAGCAGCCTTGCGTCATTTTAAATTGGTGCAATACGCACAGCATTTTGCTCAGGCAGGCTATGCCGTGGTGTTATTCGATTATCGCTATTGGGGCGGAAGTACGGGGCGTCCACGTGAGTTGGTATCCATAGAGGCGCAGTTAGACGACTGGCGCAGCATGATTTCACATATCGCGGAACGTAAGTCGATTGATGCCAAACGCATGATTCTGTGGGGAACTTCTCTGAGTGGCGGATATGTGCTGAGTTTGGCCTCACGCTTACACAATATTGCCGCGGTCATGGTACAAGTGCCTTTTGTAGATGGTGCGGAAAGTGCCAAGTTATATCCTTTGCAGCAACTTCCGAAAGCCCTAAAAATTTCCAGTCAGGACTATATGGGAGCAAAGGTGGGGATGTCACCCAAAACGCTTGCAGTGGTGGCGCAAAAAGAACTATGTTTTTTACCGACTGCAGACAGTTATGCAGGTTATATGTCCATTGTGAACCCCGACCATTACTGGAGTGGGGAAATTCCTGCTCGGGTGTTTTTTAATTTGATTCGTTATCGCCCCATTCAAGAAGTGCGGCATATCAACATTCCTGTGTTATTTATTGCCGCACAGCGTGACAGTCTGATTCCAATTGAATCGAGTCGTGAAACGGCCACCAATATTGCGCCTTATGTGCAATATGAAGAGTGGGATATGCAACATTTTGATATTTATCATGGTGAATGGTTTAAAAAAGTCATTCAGACCCAATTAGAGTTTTTACAGCAACTGTTTGGAGTTCAGTAAATGATTATTGTATGCCCTGAATGCGGTGCAAAAAACCGTGTACCTGAAGATAAATTATCTGCCAATCCTGCATGTGGGCAGTGTCATCAAGCGCTGATTCCGCTTGCACCCATTGAATTGAATGAGCAAAATTTCAGTAATTTTATTCAAAATAGTGACTTACCTATTCTGATTGATCTTTGGGCGGACTGGTGTGGTCCTTGCAAGATGATGGCACCACATTTTGCAACAGTTGCCAAGCAAAATCCGCAGGTGGTGTTTGCCAAAATTGATACCGAGGCCAATCCACGCTTAAGCAGTGCATTCCATGTGCGCAGTATTCCAACACTGGTATTGATGAATAAAAGCAATGAAATTGCTAGAATAAGCGGTGCGCTACGAGCGACTGAATTACAACAGTGGTTGGATCAGCAACTCAACGCCCAGTCTTAATGCACTGTTCGTGCTAATTTAATGCAAATGTCCGGAGTGAACGTGTCAGATTCTCATGCAAAACCAGAGGGAGTGCTTTCCCTACAAACAATTGCCATGCCAGCAGATACCAACTGGAGTGGAGATGTCTTTGGAGGCTGGATCGTGTCACAGATGGACTTGGCGGGTGCAATTCATGCCGAGCGCTTTAGTAAAGGGCGCTGTGCCACGATTTCAATTAACCAGATGACTTTTTTGGTGCCTGTGAAAGTGGGCGATGTGATCAGTTGCTATACCAAAATTTTGAAAGTGGGCAATACCTCAATTCAAATGCAAATTGAAGTGTGGGACAGCCATGATGATTCACGTGAAGCAGTACGTGTTACCGAAGGGGTGTTTACCTTTGTTGCAGTAGATGTCAAAGGTTCAAAACGTCAGATTCCTGAAGAATCCAAACAGAAGTTTTTAGAGGCGCAGGCGAGCCAAGCGTAGTTATTTTTAAGTGACTATAAAAAATCCCAGATCTGTAATCTGGGATTTTTTGCTTTAGAGAATATCTTAGGCTTGTTTCTGCTTTAAATGTGCTTTTGACACCCATGCCCACAACATTTCACACTGAATCGGAGCTTCGCCTGATTCATCAATCACACTGACATTGACCAGTGTTTCACCTTTGTCGGTGCTGTGCATGAGTTGTTGCTGTTCTGGGCTGAGTGTGGCAATGGCTGTCATTGCACCTTGAGTTGGACGTTTAAAGTCCACTTTCAGGCTTTTAATCAGCACAATGGCACTATCAGGTACATTCATAGCAGTCACAAAACCTGTAGCAGTTTCGGCAAGCAGCGCCATAGCACAGGCATGTACCTGTCCAATATGGTTTTGCATGGCTTTATGATTGGCAAGACTGACCACCACTTGCGATGGGGTTACTTCTTGATAGCGAATTTTCGCAGTGCCCACCATCGGCACGACACGACCAAAGGCTTGACTCAAAAGGCGGCTTTGAATGCCTTTCGGCAATTTTGATGTTGCTTTGACCAGTTTGTTTAAGCGATTGGTTGGTGTCATGACATCCCCAAATTAATCTTTAAAGTTGTTAAATTGCAGTGGCAGACCAAATTGTTGCTCTTTCAAGAACGCCATTACTTGTTGCAATGTGTCGCGTTTCTTGTCGGTCACACGAATTTTGTCACCCTGAATAGAAGATTGCACTTTAATGCCACTGTCTTTAATGGCTTTGTTAATTTTTTTTGCGGTATCTGAGTCAAGACCATCTTTAAGTTTGATCACTTGAATCACATTTTTACCTGATGCGGTCATTTTTTGTGGGTCAAGCGCCTGAATGTCGACTTTACGCTTATAGAAGTGATTTTCGAGCATGGTATACACTTGCTCACATTGGAAATCACTTTCAGTGGAGATTTTAATCTCTTTGTTTTTTTCATTGAGGTCGATAGAAACATCCTGACCACGAAAATCGAAACGAGTACCGATTTCTTTTTGTGTGTTTTGAACCGCATGATTCACTTCAAAAAGTTCTAATTCAGAAACAATATCGAAAGAAGGCATAATGAAGACCTTTGCAAATGGAAACAATATCTGAGATGCTAGGGATGTTTTCTTCATTTGCCAAGTGTTGTTTTACATCAAAGGAGTGCGCAATGATCCGTAAACAAGAAATTACAACATTTGAGTTCCCAGCTGACGCGATTATCTGGGATGTACGTGATGCAAGTGCTTATGCAGAAGCTCATGTTAAAGGTGCTGTGAATCAGCCAATTAACGATCTATCAGCAGAGAGTCTTACTCAGGTGTCGGCGGATCAACCCATTTACATTTTATGTGGTGGCGGAAGTAAAGCCCCACGTGCAGCGGAAAAACTAGAAGGTTTGGACAGCTCACGTGAATATGTTGTTTTAATGGGTGGTACACGTGCTGCGCGCGACGCAGGCATGCCTTTGGAACAAGGTCACTAAGTATCATCAATATGAAGAAAGCGCCGTAAGGCGCTTTTTTGTTGGGTATCGTTTTATTTCTATTTTCTCTAAGCGAGCGTTAGCTTGAAGGTGGAGGAGCTTTAAAATAAGGCTTCTTGGTTTTCACCTTTTTCTGAAAACGTGTAGCTGCCAGTTTTTGTACTAAGTTTTTAGGTACAGCGCAGGCTTCTGCTAAAACTTGTGCCGCCAGTATTTCACTGCACAACGGGGCAAATAAAAAGCCTTTAGAACCGAGTCCTGCAAAGCTGTAAATTTCCTGATCATCACGCATTTTGCCAAGTAGGGGAAAATAATCCTTACTTTGGGCGCGTAGCGAAGCGCGACCTTGCCAAGTATCTACGGGTGCTAAGTTTTCGGCATACGCAGGAAAGACACTGTGGATAAGTTCGTAGTTATGCACATGGTCTTCTGCCAAGACGTCACAATCTTCCCGATTTGGATAAAACGATGCACCTAAAATCAGTTGATCGGCATTGAGCTGCATGCAATAGCCGCCATAGCTATAGGCTTGTGATAATGGCAAAGCCTGATCTGTATTATTTACCCAGCTAACTTGCCCACGAATGGGTTTAAGCACAGGGTAATGCTCAAAAAAAGCACCGCTTTGCAGCGCTGCACAGACGATGACATGATCAAATGTTCCAAGTTCAGTATCTACGCTGTGTAAGATCAGTTGCTGTGCTGTCGTGGTGATTTGTTTAATTTGAGCTTGCTGAAACTGAATGTGTGGATGCGCAAGAATTTCATCACGCAGTTGATGTGGAGAAACTGCTCCTGCTTGCAATAAGCTTAAACTGGCAAAGTCGCTTTGTGGCGTAAGTTCGGTTGCACTCTGTGCTGCTAAAATACCTTTTGGGTATTGTGTGGCTAAATCCAGCAATTCATCGGCATGTTTAAGTGCCAGTTGATGAATCTGCAACGGACGAAATGCTTTGAATGCGGCATAGTGATTTAAAGCATGTTGCCATGCCAAAGTCATTAAATGATCAGCACTTTGATGAATTGGGCAAAGTTTTGGGTTTAAGAGTGCCAAAGGATTGCCAGAACCGCCTGCAAGTGGCGCTGTTTGGTCATAGAGCGTGACTTGATGCCCTCGTTGGGAAAATGCCCACGCACAGCTTAAACCCGCAATTCCTGCGCCTATGATCGCAATATGGCGCTGTTGGTTGTTTGTTGTGGTATTTGTTGTAATTTGAGTTTCGTTCTGATCGGATATTGGCTCTATTTCAGGCGCTTGCCAGATGGCTTTCAGCATTTCCCGTTTATGCCCAAAACCGCGTGGGCGGGTGATGTGAATACCGTGTTGTTTTAAGCCACGTTTGAGTACGCCTGCCACACTAAATGAGGCAAAAGTCGTGCCATAATCGGACAGTGCTACAATCGGGTTGAGCACGGTTTCCTGCCACATATCGGGGTTACAGGCGGGTGCAAAGCCATCTAAAAACCACGCATTGACAGGAGCAGTTTTAGCAATGACAGGAAAAACTTCCTGAGCATCGCCTAGCCATAAATCTAAGCTAAAGCGTTCATCTGGAAAGTTTAAACGATGACAGCCTGCAATAGCGGCAGGGTATTGCTGAATCAGCTGTTCAGACAGATGACTGAGTTCGGGCCAAGCCGCTAAGGCACGTATAAGATCGGCTTTGCAAAGTGGAAATTTTTCGACAGAAATTGCGTGTAAATGGCTGCGATTATTGGGACGTACCTGTTGCCATAATTGCCAGAGCGCTAAAATATTTAAGCCTGTACCAAAGCCTGTTTCGCCTACACAAAAATATTCAAAATCATTCAGCGCTGCTAAACGGATGGGTAAGTCATTGCCCTGTAAAAACACATGCCGTGTTTCTAATAAACCGTTGTCTTTAGAGAAATACACATCGCCAAATTGTTTGGAAATGGGCACATCAATACCATCGACCAGTTGCCAATCCAGCTCGGCAGTTTGAATAGGCTGAAACAAAACCAGAGTACCTTAAATCAAGAGGTGAATGCTCACCTTACCATTGGCGGCGACGTTTGGTATAGACATAGCTAGCAATTAAGAAGCCCAGCAATACGCCAACCGCGAGTGTTGCAGCACCGTATAAAAACATTTGCGCACTGCGTTCACTTTGCAGTACTTGAACTTGCACGCCTAAATTATCGTTTTTAAGTTGCAGTTCCTGATTCTGTGCCAAAGCATCGAGGTTTGCCTGTTCAAGTTGTTGCAAACGTGTGCTCTGATCTTTAATCAAGGCTTTGGTTTTAGCTTCCTGAAGGGCTTTATTTTTGGCAATTTGTTCTGCAGTCAGGGGCTTATCTTGTGCAGGAGTAACCCCATTGGCTGTTGCTACAGCTGCCGTGTTGGTCACAGCAGCAGGAGCAGGTGCAGTAGGTGTGGTTGTGGCTGGCTCAACTGCATATACAGGTGAACTGAGCAGAACAGCAACAACACTGGCAACAACGAAACGCATAGCGCTTATCCTTGAGGGAATGCTTTATTGAATGGCTTAACGTCAATGTGGCTATATACGCCTTCTTTTAAGAAAGGTTCATCTTGTAGCCAAGCATCGAGTGCTTCACGACTGTCAAAATCGACAATCATGGTGCTGCCATAAAAGCCTGCTTGTGGATTGCTTGGGTCTTTTGGCATTGCCCCCGCCACAATTAAGCGACCTTCGGCATCGAGTTGTTGCAAACGTGCAAGATGTGCAGGACGGGTCGCAAGACGTTTTTCCAGTGTACCTTCACGGTCAGTACAACTCAGAACAAATAAAGGCATAGTTACTCTCGAATATCGCAGATCAGAAATTATTCAGATGTTTTAAAGTATTTGCGCAATACAATAAACTGCACAATGATAAAGGAAAACATCACAATCATGTCACCAAAAGCAGTGAATTCGCCCCAATATTTTCCGTCCATAAATAAAAATGCAAAAAATACGTGTAGGAAAGACATGACTGCAAACATGGCTGCCCAAGTATAATTCAGGTTTTTCCAGCCAGCTTCGGTCAAGTTGAACACAGGCCCAAATAAGCGTTGAATCAGTGGTTTACGGTCTTTGCTGAACCATGGTGATAGCAAAAAAGCACCTGCAAATACAATGTTTAAAATGGCAGCTTTCAGGCGAATATAAAAGTCATCGCTTAACATTAAGGTAACGCCACCAAAAATTACGGTCATAAACAGCACAATCCACTGTTGTTTATCTAAACGGAATTTTTGCATGATGAACAATGCGCCGTACACCACTAACATCGAGATGATCAGACCTGTGGTGGCCACCAAAATATGGTTGTTATCGACACCGCCTGCAGAGCCGATCAGTTGTAGTAATTGATGATTAGTGTCTTTTGGATCTACAGTTTTGTATAAATAAAAGAAAATAATGAGGGGCACAAAGTCTAAAAGTGCTTTCATGTTAGAGTATCTAAATCTGATCAAATAAATGACATAGTATAAGTGATGCACGGCGTAGATTTACATACACACAGTAATATTTCTGATGGAACTTTGTCACCTGGAGAATTGGTGTCTGCGGCAATTCAGCAGGGCATTCATACCTTGGCATTGACTGATCATGACACAATGGATGGGCTGGCTTTGGCAGAGCAAGCGGCTCAGGGGCAAGATTTAAAGATTATTTCGGGAGTGGAAATTTCCAGTCAATGGTCACGTCCTGCCACTAAAAAAAGCTATAGCGTGCATGTGGTGGCGCTAAACATGCAAAATCCTGCACCTTTACAGGCGCTGCTGGAACAGCAAAAACAAATTCGTGCAGAACGTGCCAAACAAATTTGTGATTTACTCACTCCGCTGATTGGACAAGATATTTATAATGATGTACTTCTTAAAGTCGAAGGCGTAGCAGATCGGATTACCCGTACGCACATTGCCAAAACCTTACAAGAAAAAGGCATTGTAACGCGTGTGCAGCAAGCATTTGATAAACACATCAAAGAAGGCAAAAAGGCTTATGTGAAATTTGATGGCTTGAGTTTGGAAGATACGATTCGGGTAATTCATGACAGTCAGGGTTTTGCCGTGTTGGCGCATCCAACCCGTTATGATTTATCTGCGACCAATATTCGTTATTTGATTGAAATTTTTGCCAAATATGGGGGTGATGCAGTGGAATTGCCGCCTAATATTGACCCTGCATCGACCCGTCAAATGGTGGATCGCATGATTGCTGAACATGGTCTAAAAGTATCTGTCGGCAGCGATTTTCATGGTGAAAATATGCCGTGGATTAAATTGGGCAATATTCCGCGGGTGAAAGATGGTCAAATTGGGATTTGGGAGAGTTTTGTTGAGTAACTCCCTCATCCCAACCTTCTCATATAAGCAGATGTGATATCCATTATTAAAATTTAGAAAGGATAAAAACTCCTTCTCCCTCTGGGAGAAGGTTGGGAAGAGGGTCTAAAGCAAATTATTGTCCTGTGCCTGAATTGGTGGTGGCGTTGGTTTACCCAACGTACCCAATAATTCAATTTCAATGGTTCTTACCATGGCATCTAAAGGTAAGTCATTGCTTTGCGTGCCAAAAGGTTCTTCAATTTCAGAACTGAGCGCATCCAGACCTAAAAAAGTATAAGCCAAAATACCGACCAAAAGCGGAGTCGCCAATCCGAGTGTAGACCCTAAACTAAAGGGCAACATAAAACAGAAAAAGTACACTGTTCGGTTAAGTAGGACTGAATACGCAAAAGGGAGCGGTGTGGTAGCAATACGGTCACAACCCGTGAGTACCAAACTCAGCTCTGTGACGTGTTGATTCATTTGTGTGTAAATAATATCGGAAATTTCGCCCTCTTTAAGTGCTTGCATTAACTCCCATTGAATCAAACTGAGCGTGTATTGCGGCGCATTGGCTTGTTGATACAGTTGGGTAATTGCTTGCTGACTCATGCCACTGGTTTGAATTAACTCGGTTGGATTGGCAGTTTGATGACGCAGGCGGTCGCGCAAGACATTGGCAAATACAATGACGTGCTGAATGACGCGTTCACGTCGTGCTTGACTAAGTATACGGCAGTCGCGGTCAAAGTGGCGCGCGTTGGCAATCAGCATGCCCCAAAGTTTACGTGCCTCCCACCAACGGTCATAACAGGCAGAGTTTTTAAAGCCCAAAAAAATCGACAGCACCACCCCAATTAAAGTAAAGCCAACCAAAGGCAATTCTGGAAAATGAAAATAACCAATATAAGACAAACCGCCAATAATGGTGGAGATCAACATCACCACGCCCAAAGGCGGTAAGACCTTCGGTAAAATCGTGCCCCGCCAAGAAAACAGTAAGTTAAATACACTGGGTTGATCGACTATCATTTTATTAGAATCATCACAATTTTTTGATGATCTTCTGTGCTTGTGCAGGCTTTGTCAATATGCAAATTTTAAGTGTGCTCAAATTTAAGCAGTTGTTGTTCGGCAAAGGAAAAATTACCTTCACTTGAGATGATACAGTGATCGATCAAACGCAGCTCTAGCAACTGACAGGCTTGCTGAATCTGCTGCGTCAGGATTAAATCTGCACGTGAGGGATGTGGCAATCCGAAAGGATGATTGTGTGCAATCACAATCGCCGTAGCGTGTTGGCTAATTGCAAAACGCAGCAATTGATTAATAGAAATTTCACACGAATTCACTGCGCCATAAAATAACTTTTTAAAGCTGATTTTGCGTAAACAGGCATCTAGACAAAGTACCGCAAACACTTCTTGGGTTTCGCCCAAAAGTTCAAAACGCAAATACTCCATCAAACGTTTGGAGTTGCTAAGCTCTAGCGCATCTTGTTTTAAATGTTCAGCCACATAACGCCGTCCGAGTTCTTTAACTGCCATGAGCTGTGAATATTTACTGTTACCCATGCCGTGAAATTGACACAACTCGGCAATGGGTGCATCGAGTAAAGTAGTGAGATTGCCAAAATGCTGAATTAGCAATCGTGCCAACTCCACCGCAGAATGTTGTTGCGAGCCTGAGCGCAGGAAAATAGCCAGTAGTTCGGCATCGGACAAACTTGCAGCACCATTTTGAATCAGACGCTCACGTGGCCGTTCTTGTTCAGGCCAATGTTTAATAGATAAATGCATTGTTATTTGACTTTTTTATTCTAAATTTGAAACTTAAATCCCAACAGATCTCTTGGGAATGACATTATTTAATGCTATTGTGAGCGCCACTGCAACAAAAAGGTGGCTTATTTGTGAGCTTCGATTTAAGCGTCCTCCCTCATAAAAACATTATTTTAGCTGTGACAGGCGGCATTGCGGCCTATAAAAGTGCGATTTTAGTGCGTCGTTTAAAGGATGCGGGGTTTAGTGTTCGCGTGGTCATGACCAAGGGGGCACAAGCTTTTATTACACCGCTGACCTTTCAAGCACTGTCAGGCAATCCAGTACATACCGAATTATTAGATACCGAAGCCGAAGCAGGCATGGGGCATATTGAATTGGCACGGTGGGCCGATTTAATTTTGGTTGCGCCCGCCAGTTGCGACACCTTAGCCAAATTTGCTGCAGGTCTGGCCGATGATTTGCTCAGTACTTTATATTTAGCCACCACTGCACCAGTTTGGGTTGCACCTGCCATGAATCAGCAAATGTGGGCAGCCAAAGCCACACAGCGTAACTTAACCACTTTGGTGGAAGATGGCGTGCATGTAATTATGCCCGATGCGGGCGAACAAGCCTGTGGAGATGTTGGTTTAGGGCGTATGCCAGAACCTGAAGATTTGGCGCATCAGGTGACGCAGTATTTTCATCAGGCACAGCGTGCTTTGGTGGAAAAATTTGGCATGTTGGCAGGCAAAAATGTCACCATTACAGCAGGCCCAACCCGCGAAGCTTTAGACCCTGTGCGTTATATTTCTAACCATAGTACAGGCAAAATGGGTTTTTCTTTGGCTGCAGCCTGTTATGCAGCAGGGGCAAAAGTCACGCTTATTGCAGGCCCAGTTAGTTTAGATACGCCAAATGGGGTACAGCGAATTAATGTGTCTTCTGCAATTCAAATGCTAGATACCAGTTTGCAGATGCTTGAACAAGGCTGTGATATTTTCATCGCTACAGCCGCGGTGGCAGATTACCGCGTGGCAGAAATTGCGGAACACAAAATTAAAAAATTAGGCGATGAGCTGAATGTGGCGTTGGTCAAAAACCCTGATATTGTTGCGACCATTGCACAACAGGAAAAACGTCCGTTTATGGTTGGCTTTGCTGCAGAAACCCGCAATGTAGAAGAGTATGCAGCAGGCAAGTTGGTGGCGAAAAAACTGGATATGATTGCCTGCAATGACGTTTCCCGTGCCGATATTGGTTTTGCTTCCGATGAAAATGCCATGACGGTATTTTTTGCCGAAAGCTACCGTATGGAAAAACGCGATTTGGAAAAAGCCTCGAAACAGGAAATTGCGCAGCAATTGGTCGAAGCGATTCATGATGCTTTATATCGAGATCCATCTCAGGATGATGATTTTTAATTTTGATCGTCCATCAGCAAACGGATGACATAAAAAACCGCTGAAATTTCAGCGGTTTTTTTATATCCAATCGCGAATTAAGCTTGACCTTCAGCTGCAGCGGCTTGAGCACGTTGCATATTGGCTTCAAACTCGGCATCGAAGTTGATTGGCGTTAACAATAATTGTGGGAAGCTGCCTTTGGTAACCATATCATTCACTGCTTCACGCAAGAATGGGAACAAAATGTTCGGGCAGTATGCGCCAAGAATGTACGGTAAACGCTCTTCTTCAACGCCATCAATCAGGAAAATACCAGCTTGGGTAACATCCACAATAAATGCAGTATCGCCAGCGTTGTTGGCTTGAACCACAACTTTTAATGCTACTTCAAAGTGGGTTGGATCAATTTTTTCTGCAGAAGATGACAGGTTGATGTTCAATTCAGGCTGCCATTCTTTGGTAAATACTTGTGCCCCAGGAACTTCAAAAGAAATGTCTTTGGTATAAATACGCTCTAATGCCAATTGTGGTTGAGCTTGTTGTTCTTCACTCATGTTAAATCCTTAAGAGTTGGTTATCGTGTTATGTTTATGCCAATAATTGATCAAGCTTGCCTTCGCGATCTAACGCATATAATTGGTCAAAGCCGCCAATAAATTGGTCATTGATGAAAATTTGTGGAACGGTACGATGATTGGTACGTTGCATTAATTCAACGCGTACTTCAGGCGCTTCATTCGACAAATTAATTTCTTTATAGGCAACGCCTTTACGCTCAAGGAGTTGTTTTGCACGAATGCAGTATGGACATACAGTCGTTGAATAAATAGTGACTTCAGCCATGATTGTTCTCCTTGCGAAAAATATTGGGTAAAACTATTTGCTTTTTACTAAAGGTAAACCTTGTGCTTTCCAGTTGCTAATACCGCCATCTAAACGATAGGCATCGGTATGTGCGACCTGTTGTAAAGCACTGCCTGCAACCTGACCCAAGTTACAGATAAAGACCAATGGACGATCTGAGGTTTTTAACTCTTCAACATGCTTGGTAATTTGGCTATAGGGAATATTGCGGCTACCACTGATATGACCTTCACGAAAATCTTTGGCATCACGTAAATCAATCAACATGGCATTTTTAGCTTTGACTAAAATACCCAAAGATTGTGGGGAAATTTTGCGACCATTGCGTTGACCTTCTAACACAAAGAACAACACTACCAATACAGCCAGCGTCCCAAATAAGAAGGGATGATTCCCCATAAATTCGAACCAACGTTCCACAAGTCACCTAATTACAATGTCAAAATTGTTCAAGAGTATAGCGTATAAATATGGCGATCAAAAACACCGCTTCAAGGGCAGCGCCATAATAAAATTAATTTTTTTGTTGCGCTTCGGCAATTTCATCACACAGTCTTAAATAACTGTCTAAACGACGCGATAATATTTCACCTTCTGCAGCAGCCAGTCGCAGCGCACATTGCTTTTCATGTTTATGGGTACAGTTGCGGAATTGGCAATGCCCCAGCAGGTTTTCAATTTCAGGAAAACCATTTTGAATTTTATCTTGGCTTAAGTGCCATAAACCAAATTCACGAATCCCCGGTGAGTCAATTAAGGCTGCACCATCTCCAAAGCCAATTAAGCGGGTAGAGGTTGTGGTGTGTTGTCCAAGTGCTGAGTTTTCTGAAATGATATTGGTCTTTTGCGCCGCTTCAGGCACGATGGCATTAATCAGCGAGCTTTTCCCCACACCCGATTGTCCAACAAAAGCCACCGTTTCACCTGCCAAACGTGCCGCCAAATGCTCTAAATTCGCATCGGACTGGGTTTGCATGACTTCATACCCCAAGTCTTGATATTCCTTAAGCAAGTCTAAAATCGGGTCGTTTTCTTTGAGCAAATCAGATTTGTTTAAGACCAATAAGGCGGGAATATCGGCATCGGCACAAGCAACCAAATAGCGGTCAATCAAGCCCGGTGCAGGTTCAGGCAAAGGCGCAAAAACAATCACAATCAAACTGATATTGGCGGCAACAGGTTTAACTTTGTGATAACGATCAGGTCGGGTCAATAAAGATTGGCGTGGATGAATCGCGGTAATAATCCCTAAACCTGTATTCGGATCGGCTTGCCATTTGACCCGATCTCCCGTCACCAATAATTCTAAATTGGTGCGAGTATGACAACGCCAAATGCTGCCTATTTCGATAGGTTTCCAAAACGGTTCAGGCTCACCTGCGTGCACCACAGGTTTTTCAGGATGAATTTCAGGAACAGATAAAGCCTGCACTTCTAATTGACGACCATAGTGTTGTACCACCAAGCCTTCTAAATCATGTGAAGTGTCAATGTCTGCCTGACGTGACTTGTGTTGTTTTTCAATTCGACGTTGCTGTTGTTCAGTCAATCGACGCTTACGAATTAAAGCCATTCATATCCTAAAAAACCATGAACTCAGGATGGCAAAAATAGCATGAAGCGGGGGCACAGTTACAGCCAAGAAGCAAGAAATTTGCTACTATGTTGTTTTTAAGCCGAATAAGATTGCACATTTATGAGCAGCACGCCTGATACTCGCCTCATTTGGATTGATTTGGAAATGACAGGTTTAGATACCGATAACGACCAAATTATTGAAGTGGCTACCATTGTGACCGATGATCATTTAAATATTTTGGCAGAAGGTCCTGTGCTGGCTGTGCATCAACCTGATCGTATTTTAAATGCCATGGATGAGTGGAATACACGTCAGCATGGACAATCGGGCTTAATTGAGCGTGTGCGTCGCAGCAAACTCACTGCGCAGGATGCAGAACAGCAAACTATTGAGTTTCTGAAAAAATGGGTTAATCCTAAAACATCGCCAATGTGTGGCAACTCAATTTGCCAAGACCGCCGTTTTTTACACCGTTTAATGCCTGAATTGGAACAGTACTTCCATTATCGTAATTTGGATGTTTCATCAGTGAAAGAGTTGGCAAAGCGCTGGCGTCCAGAAATTATGAGCGGTTTGAAAAAGAATGCGTCGCATTTGGCGATGGATGATATTCGTGATTCGATTGCCGAGCTGAAATATTATCGCCAATACTTTTTTATTATGAATCAGGACTAAAACCTTTTTCTGCGTAGGAGATGGAGCTGTAACAGTAACAGCGATCTCTTACGCTTAAACTGTGTTGGTCACTCATAAATAAGAAATAATAAGATATGACTCAGCATTGCCTTATGCCTTACTTTATATAAAGATATTAGAGGCAAGTTTGTATAAAGCTAAGCAATGCTTAGGTGTTCATTGGTTAAAAGCCAAGCAAAACCAAAAGCTTTATTTTCCTGCCTGCCAAAATGCTTCTCCTGCCTGAATTGGATCACCTGTTTGCGCTAAAGTCTCAAGCCAGACATCATATTGCGCGATGATTGGATGTTGGCTAGGGTGAAAGTCAGGTTTAAACCAATCACGATATTGTGATTGCATTTTGCGTAATTTCCCTTGTTTGCCAAACAGCCATTGCAAGCCACGTACATTCATTTTAAGGCGCTGGATACGATTAAACCCATCGCATTTCAGCATGACATTGGCGCGGTACAGGGTAAATCCGAACATTAAACCTGTGGTCAGCACCAACGCCATTTTTCGGGTCACTTCAGGCACATTGCCCACCTGTTGCATCACATCAAACGCCACATCACGATGTTCCATTTCTTCAATCGCATGCCATGCAAATAAGGCGCGGACATAAGGATGTGCATCTTGTAGCGTGTCTTTTTCGCCATAAAAAGTTTCTGCCATAAGTGCAGTTAAATGTTCCGCAGCCGCTGTCATGGCGATGTTGTATTGGGGCGAGCGATATTTCAGTTCAAACTTAAACACTTTGTTTAGACGCTGAATAAACTGATCTACAGGCATGCCTTGATCTTTCATAACCTGATTCATTTTGTCGTGTGCAATGCCGTGCTGAGCTTCTTGCCGAATAAAATCGGCAACACGTTGTTTTAAGTCTGGGTCTTGAATTTGATCACGGAACAAACGTACCGATTGAATGAAATAACGCTCGCCATCAGGAAAAGTCAGGCTTAAAGCATCAAACATGCGGGTCAAAAACGGGTCACCTGCAAACCAGTAACGCGGCACATCGGCTAATTTAAAATCGAGATTGCTGCGTACTATGGGCGCAACATGATATTGGACAAGTGCATTCATTTTATTTTATTTCACTCTGGTCAATCCTGTTTGCAGTATGTCGGGCTTTGGCAGATTTGTTTTGACAGTATTTGCCAGTTTTTATACATTAAACGACAAAAGAAAATGATGCATGTCAAAATGAGCAAGCACATGAGCGAAATTCAAATTCCAAATGGCTATTATCAACTTTGGTTACGCTATTTATCTGCACAGGGCAGAGTTCCTGAGCAGCTTGGATTTTCGCCTGCACAATTGCAGCATTTACAGCATGTGTTGGCATTGCCTATGGATACCCAATCGTCTTATCAATTTTTTAATGAGATCATCCAACACAGTATTCAGTTTTTAGATTGTCCAACGCTTGTTTTTGAATTGGCGCGTTATATTCAGCCTGAACATTTTGGTGTGCTCGGCTATATGGCATCGCGTAGTAATAGTGTTGCAGAAGCCCTTCAATATATGATGCGTTTTAGTCGTTTGGTGGTAGATGGTACGGCAGCCGTACCGATGCGACTGGAACAACAACCAGATGCTTTATATTTATCATGGCCATTGGTGGATGAAAAATACAGCTTGGTTCATGAAATGACTTTTGCCTGTATGACTCAATTGGCCATGCAAATTTTTGATTTTCAACACTCTCCGATACGGGAGATTCATTTTGCCCATGCACCGCGTATGGCGATGCTGCATTATGAAAAGTTTTATGGTTGTAAGGTTTTATTTAAGCAAGCGGAATATCAAATTGTTTTAAATTTAGAAAGCCTCAGTTTAAAACCACAGCAAGCCGATCCCTCTTTAATTCATTTACTCACCAAACAAGCTGAAGATGCGATTGCGTTAAAACCACAATTAGAAACCGTGCAGCAGCAAGTCCAAGAGCAGGTGGCGCATTATTTACGTTATGAACAGCAAGTGCCGAGCATTGAATGGGTGGCGCAGCGTTTATTTCGTTCAGGGCGTACGTTACAGCGTCAGCTTAAACAGGAAGGTACGGGTTTTAAACAGATTCTTGAAATAGAACGGATGCAGCGCTGTGAAAACTTACTGCGACAAAATGTGAGCCTAAGCGATATTGCACAGTTGTTGGGTTATTCAGACCAATCGGCTTTGGCGCGTGCCTATAAAGCCTGTACAGGACAGACCTTGCTAAAACGTAAACAGCAGTTGCAGCAAGCTGAGGATGCACTTTCTCTACAGCAAAATACGCCATAAATAGTATGGATTGGCTCATTATCAACAGGTGATTTCGCGCTAAGAGATTGAAAATAAGCTGTGTGTAGCCATGACCGAATCAGCTTTTGCAAGGTTGATAAAGCCTAAGATAAAACCTGAAGTTGTTTATTTTTATCAATATTTTTAAATTTAAAAGCACGATTGAGCAAGTTTCAAAAACCGATAAGCAGGCAAAATTAGGCATCTTTGATCATTGAGAAAAAAGCGCAAATATCAGTAAATGTAGCCTCGCGGTTGTTCTGAATAAATCGTTTTGCAAACAGAAATGCAGCAACTCATGCCTGTGCGCTATTCATTGAGTAAAAAATAGCGTTACAATGGGTCAATTTGTATTTCTACAATAGCAAATGTCTCAGTTTTAATCATTCAAGGAAAATACAACCCTATGTCACGTTTAGCCACACGATTTGCACAGCTTGAATCTCAACAGCGTAAGGCCTTGGTTTCTTATGTTATGGCAGGTGACCCTCATCCAGAAGTCACAGTTCCGTTGTTACATCAAATGGTCGAGGCAGGGGTAGATGTCGTTGAATTAGGTTTGCCGTTTTCAGACCCAATGGCTGATGGTCCAGTAATTGCCCTCGCTGCAGAGCGAGCGTTGGCAGGTGGAACCAATACGCTAGATGCTTTAAACATGGTCAAAGAGTTCCGTCAAAAAGATCAGGAAACTCCTGTGGTATTGATGGGATATTTAAACCCTGTAGAAGTCATTGGTTATGAAAAGTTTGTTGAATATGCACATGACTGTGGTGTCGATGGTGTACTTCTGGTCGATTTACCACCTGAAGAAGCCCAAGAATTTGATGAAGTCCTGAATAAATATGGGATGAATCAAATTTTCTTGTTAGCGCCAACTTCTACACCAGAGCGTATTCAATTTGTTGCAAACCAAGCCAGTGGCTTTATTTATTATGTTTCTTTGAAAGGCGTGACGGGTGCAGCAACACTTGATGTTGCAGAAGCAGCAACCCGCATCCAACAGATTAAAGCTGTAACCAACGTGCCTGTGGGTGTGGGTTTTGGCATCAGTGATGCTGCATCTGCCAAAGCAATGGGCGCGGCTGCCGACGCAGTCATTGTCGGAAGTGCTTTTGTAAAACAATTTGCGAGCTTAGCACCAGAACAAGCCGTCATTGCAACGGTTAATAAAGTGAAGGAGCTTCGAGCTGCGCTCGATGAGTTAGTATGAGTCAAGAAGTGAAAACAGGGAAAATTCTAAGCCCATCGACGCCGTGGACTGCACGTGGTGTACCTGGTATTGAAACACCAGATGAGCAACAAGCGTTAAAAGCGATCTTTACTGAACCAACGATTGAATGTCCAGAATGTCATGCCTTGGTGACACGTACGGCAATGTCATTCAACGCTTATGTATGCCCACAATGTGATGAACATTTACGCATGAAAGCGCGTGAGCGTTTAACTTGGTTCTTTGACCAAGTACAAAACGAATTAGGTCAAGAATTCTCTGCCAAAGACCCACTCAAATTTGTAGACAGCAAAGCTTATCCTGAGCGTATGACTGAAGCGCAAAAGAAAACGGGTGAAACCGAAGCGTTAGTGGTGATGCAGGGCTTATTAAAAGATATGCCAGTCATTGCTTGTGCATTTGAGTTTGACTTTATGGGCGGCTCAATGGGTACTGTCGTTGGTGACCGTTTTGTGCAAGCTGCTGAACGTGCGATTCAGCAAAAACAACCGTTAATTTGCTTTGCAGCATCGGGCGGTGCGCGTATGCAAGAAGGCATGTTGTCATTAATGCAAATGGCGCGTACTTCTGCAGCAATTCAACGCATGAAAGAAGCAGGCTTGCCGTACATCGTAGTATTAACACATCCTGTATATGGTGGTGTAACTGCATCATTGGCGATGCTGGGTGATGTGCACATTGCAGAACCTAAAGCGATGATTGGTTTTGCGGGTAAACGTGTCATTGAGCAAACTGTACGTGAAAAACTGGAAGAACCATTCCAACGTGCAGAATACTTACTTGATCATGGTGTGGTCGATCAAATTGTCCATCGTCATGCATTACGTGATACAGTTTATCGTATTCTTGCGAAACTGATGAACTTGCCTTGAAAACAGCACCTCTTGCAACCGATGATTTAAACACATGGCTCAATTATTGGAGCCATGTTCACGTTACGGGTATTGATTTAGGTTTGGAGCGGGTTATTCCCGTTGCAGAAAAACTGGGGGTGACCCATCCTAAAGCCAAAGTCATTACGGTTGCGGGAACCAATGGCAAAGGCTCAACCACAACCACTTTAGCGGCTATTTTAAATGCGCAGGGCTATCGGGTTGGGTTGTACCAATCGCCACATATTTACCGTTTTAATGAACGAGTCAAATTAGCAGGCGTCGAAATCGATGACCAAAGTTTGATTGATGCTTTTGTGCAAGTCGATCAAGCACGACGTGATTGCGATCTGAGTTTATCTTTTTTTGAGGCCACGACTTTGGCAGCCTTTGTGATTTTTAAAGCACGTGATTGCGATGTATGGGTGCTTGAAGTCGGTTTAGGTGGACGCTTAGATGTGGTCAATGTCGTCAATCCTGATGTGGCGGTTATTACCAATATCGGTTTAGATCATGTCGATTGGTTAGGCGATAGCATCGAAAAAATTGCCTATGAAAAAGCAGGCATTATTCGTCCTAACATTCCTGTCATTTTTGCAGGTCAGCAAGATTTGCCTCAAGCTATTCACGACAAAGCAGCAACCTGCAATGCACCTTTGTTTGTCTTGAATCGTGATTATTTTTATCGGGATATGCAAGATGGTCAGTCATGGATGTTTGCTGCATCGGGTTGTACCTTAAAACTTCCAACAGGCAGTTTAGCCCTCGATAATATTTCAACGGCTGTGGCAGCAGTCTTGCACAGTGGTTTAGAAATTACCCAAGACGCAATTGCACAAGGTATTCAAACGGCCAAATTGGCGGGACGTTTTGAAATTCGTCAAATTCAGGGCAAAACCGTGATTTTTGATGCAGGACATAACCCGCATGGCGTTGAATTTTTGTTAAAGCAATTGCGCAATTTCTTAAATTACAATAAACAGTACACTGAAGTGGTCAGTGTTTTTTCAATGCTTGCAGATAAAGATATAAATTCTGTGGTTGAGTTATTGAAAGATAGTGTCGTAATGTGGAAAATTGCCACATTAAATGTGCCTCGTGCGGCAGAGATCACGGTTTTGGATCAGGCTTTGCAAGGCGAAACAATACAACACTTCGACAGTATACAATTGGCTTTTAAATCAGCACTGGATGAAACAAAAAATAATCAGCTGATTTTGGTATGTGGATCATTTCATACCTTAGAAGCGGTATGGGAGTATTTGGAAGAATGTCAATGAATAACAAACAGCGCTGGATGGGTGGCGTTGTTTTATTAGGTGGTGGTGTTTTATTGGCAGCATTGCTTTTAAAAGGGCAAGAAGAAATACATCAAAATAATGTGAAAACCCCAAGCCAAGCCGAACAAGTTCAACATAAAAATGCCAATCAGGCAGAAATGGTGCAATTGCAGCCTTTAACTGTCGATGTGCAAACCGAACAGCGTCTGCTTGAAGAACAACGCCGTGCGCGTGAAAAAGCAGTGGCAGAGCAAGAAGCGCGTGCAGCTGAGTTTTTAGCAATGCAGCAACAGGCAGAAGCTGAAGCAGCGCGTAAAGCTGCAGAAGAATATGCTGCTTTAAATGCATTGCGTTCTGGTCAGCAGCAAAGTTCTGACAATATTCCGCCTGAATTGGTCGAAGATGAACAAGCCAAGCAAAAGCGTTTGGCTGAAGAAAAAGCCGCCCAGCAAAAGAAGTTAGAGCAGCAAAAGGCAACGGATGCCAAGAAAGCTGCTGAGTTAAAAGCTGCGCAAGAGCGTAGTGCTGCAGAGAAAAAAGCAGCAGATGAAAAGCGTTTAGCGGAAGAAAAACGCATTGCAGAAGAAAAACGTTTAGCGGAAGAACAACGCCAAGCCGATGCAAAACGTAAAGCTGAACAAGAGCGCAAAGCCGCTGAAGCGAAAAAAGAAGCAGAACGTAAGGCTGCCGAAGATAAGCGTAAAGCCGAGGAAAAACGCAAAGCTGAAGAAGCTGCCAAGAAAAAGGCTGAAGCTGAAAAAGCACGTAAGTTATTGGAAGAAGGCGATAAGCAGTGGATGGTACAAGTGGCTTTGGCAGCTAACCAAGCCAATGCCGATGCTTTGGCGGCAAAACTGAAAGCCAAAGGTTATAAAGTTACCCAAAGTCCAACGTCTAAAGGGGTTCGGATTATGGTTGGGCCATCTAAAGACCGTGATGCTGCAGATGCAACCCGCAAGAAAATTACCGCAGACCCAAGTTTGAATATGAAATCTGCATGGGTGATTGACTGGATACCGTTAGATAAACGCGACTAGATCATTCGATCAAAATGTTTATTAAAAAGGATTTAATCTTTTGGGTTAAATCCTTTTTTAATGCTGATTGAATTTAGGCGTGTTTCAAATGCTTTGATTGTAAAAAGCCTATCCGAAGATAGGCTTGCTCATGTAACACTTAATTAAGTGCGGTTCGGTTGTTTGGTCAAACGCAAATAAGGCTTGATGGCTTTATATCCACTTGGGAAGCGTTCTTTAAGTTCCGCTTCATCCTGAATGGAAGGCACGATCACCACATCTTCACCATCTTGCCAGTTGGCAGGCGTTGCAACTTTGTAATTGTCAGTCAGTTGTAGTGAATCAATGACACGTAAAATTTCGTGGAAATTACGTCCTGTAGAAGCAGGATAAGTAATGATCAAGCGTACTTTTTTATTTGGATCAATAATGATTAATGAGCGGACAGTCAGTGTTTCGCTGGCATTCGGGTGAATAAAATCGTACAGGGTAGACACTTTACGATCTTGGTCAGCAAGAATTGGGAAATTAACCGTTGTATCTTGAGTTTCGTTAATATCTTGAATCCAGCCTTTATGAGATTCAGCATCATCTACAGAAAGTGCAATCGCTTTGACATTGCGCTTGCTGAATTCATCTTTCAGTTTTGCGGTATAGCCTAGCTCGGTGGTGCAGACAGGTGTGTAATCGGCAGGATGCGAAAATAGAATGCCCCAGCTGTCACCTAAAAATTCATAAAAATCAATTGGGCCTTCATTTGAATCTTGTGTGAAGTTGGGTGCGATGTCACCTAAGCGAATAGTCATTGTGTACCTCTGTCTTGTTTTGTTGTGTGATGTATGCGTACTACTATGCGCCATTCCTTTTGCAGAATTAAATAGTGTTTTTGTATGTGCTTATGAATAATTTGAATATGGTGTGTCATTTTTATTGCATTTTCAAAATAGATTGATGTGTGATTGCTATATATCGTCCGCTCGAAATTTGTTACATTAACTGCTACTTAGCAGCGAGAAATGGCAAGTAGAGATTGGAATTTTTAATAGGTTTTTGTGCAAAACCCTTGTACTTCAAATTTCTAGCACCATAATAACCACTAAGAAAAACCTATTTATTTGACAAGCAAGATTTAGAGAGTTTATTCATGTTGGCAAGTCTGATCGGAGGAATCTTCGGTACTAAAAATGAGCGCGAACTCAAACGCATGCGTAAAATCGTAGACAAGATTAATGCGCTCGAGCCGACGATATCTGCCTTAAGCGATGCAGACTTATCTGCAAAAACCGAAGAATTCAAACAACGTTATAACAAAGGCGAAAGTTTAGATAAATTATTACCAGAAGCATTTGCAGTATGTCGTGAAGCCGCCAAACGTGTCATGAGCATGCGTCACTATGACGTGCAGTTGATTGGTGGTATTACCTTGCATGAAGGTAAAATTGCAGAAATGCGTACAGGTGAAGGTAAAACCCTAATGGGAACTTTGGCCTGTTATTTAAATGCTTTAAGCGGTCAGGGCGTGCACGTCATTACTGTGAACGACTACTTGGCACAGCGTGATGCCGAACTCAACCGCCCTTTATTTGAGTTTTTAGGTTTAAGCATTGGCATTATCTATTCCATGCAAGACCCGACTGAAAAAGCACAGGCTTATCGCGCAGACATTACCTACGGTACCAATAACGAATTTGGTTTCGACTACTTGCGTGACAACATGGTGTTCTCGCTGAGTGAGAAAAAACAGCGTGGTCTGACTTATGCCATTATTGATGAAGTGGACTCGATCTTAATTGATGAAGCACGTACCCCATTAATCATTTCTGGTCAAAGTGATGACTCATCGCAGTTATATGCAGCAATCAACACCATTCCGCCAAAATTGCATGCACAAAAAGAAGAAAAAGTAGCCGATGGTGGACATTTCTGGATTGATGAAAAACAACGTACTGTAGAAATGACCGAAATTGGTTATGAAACGGTAGAAAATGAATTAATTCAAATGGGTTTATTGGCAGAAGGCGAAAGTCTGTATTCTGCATCTAACCTGAATTTGGTGCATCACGTATCTGCAGCTATTCGTGCGCACTTCTTGTATCAACGCAACGTGCATTACATCATCCATGATGGTGAAGTGATTATTGTCGATGAAAACACAGGTCGTACCATGCCTGGCCGTCGCTGGTCAGAAGGTTTGCACCAAGCGGTAGAAGCGAAAGAAGGTCTAGAAATTCAGCCCGAAAACCAGACTTTAGCGACCACAACCTTCCAGAACTATTTCCGTTTATACAAAAAGCTTTCGGGAATGACGGGTACTGCAGACACTGAAGCTGCAGAAATGAAAGAAATTTATGGTCTTGATGTGGTCATCATTCCAACGCACCGACCAATGATTCGTAATGACCAAAACGATTTAATTTATTTAAACCGTACTGGTAAATACAACGCGATTATTCAAGAAATTCAACGCGTGCATGAAGCGGGTGTCGCACCAATTCTGATTGGTACAGCGACCATTGAAGCTTCAGAAATTTTATCGGATAAACTGCGTGAAGCAGGTATTCAGCACGAAGTATTGAATGCGAAGCAACACGAACGCGAAGCTGACATCATTGCGCAAGCAGGCTCACCACGTGCGGTGACTATTGCCACGAACATGGCGGGTCGTGGTACAGATATTTTGCTCGGTGGTAACTGGAAAGCTTTGCTAGCCAAAATTGAAAACCCAACTCCTGAAGATGAAGCGCGTTTAAAGGCAGAGTGGGAACAAAACCATGACATGGTGTTAAGTTCAGGTGGCTTACACATTATTGGTTCAGAACGTCACGAATCGCGCCGTATTGACAACCAGTTGCGTGGTCGTGCAGGTCGTCAGGGTGACCCAGGCGTGTCACGTTTCTATTTGTCACTTGAAGATGACTTAATGCGTATTTTCGCAGGTGATCGTGTTGTAGCAATGATGCGTGCTATGGGCTTGCAGGAAGATGAAGCGATTGAACACAAAATGGTGTCACGCTCTATCGAAAATGCACAGCGTAAAGTTGAGGCACGTAACTTCGACATCCGTAAAAACTTGTTGAAATACGATGATGTAAACAACGAACAACGTAAGATCATTTATTCACAGCGTGATGATATTCTGGCAGAAAGCACGCTGCAAGACTATATTGAAGAAATGCACCGTGAAGTGGTCACAGGTATGATCGCCAATTATATTCCACCAGAATCGATTCATGATCAATGGGATATTGAAGGTTTAGAGCGTGCCTTGCGTGATGATTTGGGCATCGAATTACCAATTAACCAATGGCTCGAAGATGATCGTCGCCTAGATGAAGAAGCTTTGGTTGAACGTATTGCCGATGAAATTGTGACACGTTACCGTGCACGTCGTCAGCAAATGGGTGATGAATCTGCTGCGATGCTAGAACGCCACTTTATGCTCAGTTCACTTGATCGTCACTGGAAAGATCATTTGGCGGCTATGGACTATTTGCGTCAAGGGATTCATTTACGTGGTTATGCACAAAAGAACCCTGAGCAAGAGTACAAAAAAGAAGCCTTTAACTTATTTGTGAATATGTTGGGTGTGATTAAAGCTGATGTCGTTACCGATCTTTCGCGTGTGCATGTACCAACACCTGAAGAACTGGCAGCGATGGAAGCTCAACAGCAAGCGCAAGCAGAAGCGATGCAGCTTAATCTTTCACATGCTGATGTAGATGGTTTAACGGGCGAAACCTTTGAATCAGAACCACAGTACAGTGCTGCTGAGCAAACGGTTGTTCCACCTGCAAGCCGTAACTCGCCATGCCCATGTGGTTCAGGACTGAAATATAAACAGTGTCACGGTAAAATCTAAACCTGACTTGTTACAACTTAAGCAGAACTTTGGTTCTGCTTTTTGTATTTTGGGGCGCAAAATCTTTGTGGTAATAGTTTTGCAAGATGTGTATAGCATTTGCAGATTTTGGAATTAAATGCTATTTAGTTGCACATGCAATATCCACGTGTGGAACAAAAAATGAAAAAAGTATTACAACCTTTAATGATTGTTGCCTTAAGCTTACCTACTTTCGCATTTGCAAATGCGGCAACAACGACAACTCCTGCAAAAGTTCAAGCTGCTGTGGGTGCGACCACTGCACAGGTACAAGTGGATAATGGTCACGTGACTGTGGCAAGCCCACGCACAGGTATTCGTTATACCTTTGCTAATCCAGATCAGCGTCCAATCGTGTTGCAGACTGCAGCGATTGCACCTGCGAATGCTGCCAATGTAAATCGTATTGTGGCTGCAAATCCTGCTTTATCTGCAGCAAGTCAAGAACGTGCCAAACAGGCTTTATTGGGTGAAACCGTGGTTGCGACTACGCCATAATCCCAATAGGCTCAATCAGTATAATTTTAGTTGCTGATGCATTACATTGAGGATTAAAACCAGTCCATACGGGCTGGTTTTTTATATATGACCTTGTGTATTAACAAAAGTTGAATCAAGCAGGGTGGATGCTCGATTTTTTCTTCAATTTCCACTAAGCTGTGACATTCTCAAATTTGTACTGGAAATTTCAAAATGGCAGTTGGTGACGTCTCTATGCCACACATGCATGTGGTCAAAGGTGTAAAAATTGGTTCAGCAGAGGCTTATGTGCGTTATCAGAACCGACGTGACCTGGTTATTTTTGAATTTGCAGCAGGCTCAAATGTGGCGGGTGTATTTACTCAAAACGCATTTTGCGCTGCACCTGTGTATGTGTCCAAAGCACATTTGACTCAAGGCAATCCGCGTTATTTGGTCATTAACACAGGCAATGCCAATGCGGGTACAGGCAAATTGGGTATGCAAAATGCAGAAATCACCTGTGCCAAATTGGCTGAATTGGCAGGTGTATCTACCCAAGAAGTTTTGCCATTTTCTACAGGTGTGATTGGTGAGCAATTGCCGATTGAGCGCTTGGTTGCTGGTTTAGCGCCTGCGCTGGCATCGTTACGTGAGGATGCTTGGCATGATGCTGCGACAGGTATTATGACCACAGATACCACGCCAAAAGGTGCATCTGAGCAGTTTGAGTTAGATGGTATTACTTATAGCATGACAGGCATTTCTAAAGGTGCAGGTATGATTCGCCCAAATATGGCGACCATGCTTAGCTATGTTGCAACCGATGCACCAATTCAACGTGACATCTTGCAGCAATTACTCAAACACAGCGTAGAACAATCGTTTAACCGTATTACTGTAGATGGCGATACCTCGACCAATGATTCATGTATCTTGGTGGCGACTGGTCAGGCGGGTGGCACTGAAATTTGCAGCGAAAATGACCCGCGTTATGCTGTGGTACTGGATGTTTTGAATCGTGTGATGTTGCGTTTGGCTCAACTGATTATCCGTGATGGTGAAGGTGCAACAAAATTCATTACGGTACGTGTTGAAGATGGTGACAATACCCAAGAATGTTGTGATATTGCGTACAGCATTGCACATTCACCATTGGTGAAAACTGCTATTTTTGCCTCAGATCCAAACTGGGGGCGTATTCTTGCTGCAATTGGTTATGCAGGCGTGCCAAATTTAGACGTTGAAAAAATTCAGGTTTGGTTGGATGATGTGCAAATTTGCAAAGATGGCGGTGCTGCTGCCGACTATACCGAAGCAGCAGGCGCACGAGTTATGGCACAAACTGAAATGACCATTCGTGTAAATTTAGGACGTGGTCAAGCGACAGATACAGTCTATACTTGTGACTTGTCTTACGATTATGTCAAGATCAACGCGGATTACCGTTCGTAAAAATTCAAATTGAGTGATAAAGCCTCCGTTGTGAGGCTTTTTTAGCATTCAATCGGCAAAGGGCTGGTGAATGAGCAAATTGCCCCCATATCATCAGTGACTTGAGTAAGCTTGTGTTCGGGCAAGCATGAAGATAGAGAAGACGTTGTTATGAATGATGCGACCAATTTAATTGCCAATGAAGCCAAATCAATTGTGCAGGCGCATTTAGATCGCTTGGGTGAAACCAAAGAACATCATTTGAGTGAGCAAGCCAAGCAGGAAAAATTTGCGCAAATTAAAGCAGAACTCGAAAAGCGCAATGCTGTCTTGGTTGCCCATTATTACTGCGATCCTGAAGTACAGGAACTGGCTGAATTGACGGGTGGCTGTGTTTCAGATTCACTGGAAATGGCACGTTTTGGTCGTGATCATGTGGCAACCACGTTGGTCGTGGCTGGGGTAAAGTTTATGGGCGAAACTGCCAAAATTTTATCGCCAGAAAAAACCATTCTTATGCCAACTTTAGAAGCAACTTGCTCACTTGACTTGGGTTGTCCTGTCGATGAGTTTAGCCGCTTCTGTGATGCTCATCCTGATCATACAGTCGTGGTTTATGCCAACACGTCCGCTGCGGTAAAAGCGCGTGCAGATTGGGTCGTTACCTCAAGCTGTGCGGTTGAAATTATTGAACATCTCGATAGCTTAGGTGAAAAAATCATTTGGGCGCCAGATCAGCACTTAGGACGCTATATTCAAAAGAAAACTGGCGCAGATATGCTGCTTTGGGATGGTTCGTGTATTGTGCATGAAGAATTCCGTTCACGCGGTATAGCCAATATGAAAGCCATGTATCCGGATGCAGCAGTTTTGGTGCATCCAGAATCACCAGAATCAGTTGTTGATGTAGCTGATGCGGTGGGCAGTACCTCGCAACTTATTCAAGCGGCAAAAACTTTGCCACACGAGCGTTTAATTGTGGCAACAGACCGCGGTATTTTCTACAAGATGCAGCAAGCTGTACCAAATAAAATTCTAATTGAAGCACCAACTGCAGGTGAGGGTGCAACCTGTCGTTCATGCGCACACTGCCCGTGGATGGCGATGAATGAATTGGATGGAATTTTGCATGTATTGCAAACAGGTGATCAAGAAGTATTCGTTGAACCTGCCATGGCAGAACGTGCTAAATTACCACTAGATCGTATGTTGAATTTCAGTGCGAGCTTAAAACGCTAAAATTGATTGAAAAATATCAAAAATGCTTGATAAATATACGGTTGAAGCTTTTTTTTAATTTTTTTTAAATATAGGTGTTGACGTCTTCGGGCGTCGCGCCTAGAATGCACACCGTACCGCACGATGTGCGATACACAAAAAGCTGAGATGAATCGGAGCATAGCACAGCCTGGTAGTGCACCTGGTTTGGGACCAGGGGGTCGTAGGTTCGAATCCTACTGCTCCGACCAATTCTTCAAGGCAACGTATCGCATGATATTATGTATCATCGGTCATGCGCCTGTAGCTCAGTTGGATAGAGCATCCGCCTTCTAAGCGGATGGTCACAGGTTCGAATCCTGTCAGGCGCGCCATTTTTTGGTAGCTTGGTATAAAAGAACCAAACATGATGGTGGATGTAGCTCAGTTGGTAGAGCCCTGGATTGTGATTCCAGTTGTCGCGGGTTCGAATCCCGTCATTCACCCCAATCTCTTTGAGAGATAAACGGAGCATAGCACAGCCTGGTAGTGCACCTGGTTTGGGACCAGGGGGTCGTAGGTTCGAATCCTACTGCTCCGACCATTTTCTAAATAGAACAGATACTAAGTAGAAATGGTTAAGTCAATAAAGATACCGCGTTAAGCGGTTTTTTTATGCCTGAAATTTGTGAAAGCCTTGTTAGGTTTAAAATTGGCTTCATATTAGTTATTGGTCGGCATAAAAAAGCCTCAAGAATGAGGCTAAAAATAAGAAAGTTTTAGTGTCTTTTTTATTAAGGCACAATCGTCACATTGACGCGTCGGTTGGTGGCACGATTTGCTGGTGTGTCATTGCTTACCATTGGTTGTGTTGCACCACGTCCAATCACCTGAATATTTTTTCTTTCAAAACCTTGATCTAAAAAGATCTGAGCCACATTTTGGGCGCGTTTTTCCGATAGGGTTTGATTGTAGCTGGCTAAACCTACGTTGTCTGTGTGACCAATAAACTTGAGTTTATCCAAGTCATATTTATGCAGCTGTTGTGCCAATTGGTTGAGGCGTTCTTTTTGGCTATTTTGAATGGCGTATTCATCAAAACCAAATAACAAGCGTTCAGGCAGGGCTAAGGTCCAGCCATCATCACTTAAAATAAAGCCTTCTTGTTTTAGCATGCGCGCCTGCTTATAGCTGACATTCCCCAAACTCATGCAAGCACTGAGTGAAACCATAACAAGAATAAGTGTGCCGATCAGAACTTTTTTAAGCATAAGGAACCTGTTTATTGTTTGATTGAGGTGAAATATACCATTTTGATTGATCACGTTTGGCTTTGAGCATTGCGCGATCGACATCGGCAATTAAATTTTCAGGAGTTTTTGCATATTCAATCAATGCTGCGCCAATACTGACATTTAAGGAAACTTGTTGCTGTTCATACTTAAATGTAGAGGTATAGCAAGCATGAATCTTTTGACAATAATCCTCTAATTCTGCAGTGGAGTGTGAGCCAGTTAAGATTACTGCAAACTCATCGCCACCTAAACGCGCAACAAACGCATGTGAGGGCAAAATCTGAATTAGACAATGTGATGAATCACGTAAAATATTATCGCCCGTCAAATGCCCAAATTGGTTATTGATTTGGTTAAAATTATTAATATCTAAAAAAAATACTGCAGCTGTAGCGGAAGGCTGGGTAAATAGCTTAAACAGTGTTTCATAAAAATAATTACGATTTGGCAACTGCGTTAAATTGTCATATTGCGACTGAAATTGCAGTTTATGATTTTCAACCAATAAATTTTTATGGGATTGTTCAATTTCATTGAGTAAGCCATTAAAGGCATAGCTCAGTTCATGAAGTTCTTGAATATCTGAACTTGAAACGCGCAGCTTATAATTTTTTTGTGCACTGATCTCCTGTGCCGAGCTGACAATAGAACTTAAAGATTGCATGAGATATTGATAAATTGAATTAATTGACCAAAACACAGCAATTAAAAGCAAAATAAAACCGAAAATTAATCCTAAAACGATTTTATAAAAGAAACTGACCAAGTCACTAGAGTTTCCATACACCACCAGTTCGCCATAGTTTTGCTGATCATGGTCAATACTCAGCCGAACAGGATGATTAAAAAACAAATAATCCAATAAAGCCTGAATTGAAAAATGCTCTAGACCTTGCTGTTCAATAAAGGCAATACGTGTCTGTTTAGGTGAGCGTACTTCAATTGAACGAATAGAATAACGCTGCGTATGTTCAGACAGAATTTCGTTCAGTGTTATTTGGTCATTGAATACAACAGCCGGTTGAATACGTTCATTTAATGCTGCAGATAAACTTTGCAAACTATTTTTTGCGAAGGTGTTCATGGTGTAGGTTGAGATCACCAAAAAAATACCAGAGCAAATTGTAAAAGTTAAAACAAAAATAGTGAGTTGTGCGCGTGTGAATAATTGATGCAAAGTAATAGGGGAGTATAACTGCTTCATGAGTTAGGCTCCGTGGTTTTGGCAAGCAATAACACCCGCGGATCAATATGTACTTTAGACTGGGTTAAACTTTCCATATTCACTTTAAACGCATAATTCTGATTTTTCTTATAGATGCAGAATGCGCTGCCTGTTTCACAATCTAGATTGTTCAAACTAATAGATAGGGCTGGAAATTGTACTTGAGTATTTAGGGTGTGTTGTTCTTGTGCTGCAGAAAGCGTGGAAAAAATTAAGATTTGGCAGTCACTTTGAGCAATATTTTTGAGTGAAATAGCGTGAATACTGTAGTTATGATGTGAGTGCATGGCATTTTTGAATTGTTGTGCCATCGCATGATTGTCTATGACGCAGAGCTTGGGCGTGTCATGTACCCATTTTGCGTAAGATAAAATAGAGAATGTAGTGCTATAAAGATTTGATGCGGGTGCAGCATACAAAAAAGTAGGCGTTTGCATTGCTACAAATGACAGCAAGGTTATTATTTTTAAATTTTGAGTCATTTCAACACAACACGAATGAACATAAAAATAGTGTAGCTAAAATTTGAAAATAAGCATACTGCTAATTTTGAGCAAGAATGATACAGATTTAAAATATTTTGCCGAATAAATAACCGTTCGGACTAAAAAACTCATAAAACTTAAAAAGAGGGGTTGCAGGGCGAAATATTTGCCCTATAATGCACATCCATCGGCGGTGATGCGGATTAAAACTTCTGATAAAACAATGACTTGGTTAAGAGTGATTGAGTTGGGTTTTAGAAAGAAAGTTTGAAATAATTTAAATTACCAGTTGACACTTTAGAAATAAAGCGTAATATAGCCGACCTAGCTTGATGCTGACGAAGCATCGAGAAGATCATTAAGAGATTATGAAGAACAACTTGTGTGGATTTTTACTGATTGATTAATCGAAAATATTTCATTGATTGATTGGTTTAAATTACTCGAAGTTTATTTGAGCGAAATTTAAGTCAGAAAATTGATGAGCCAGATTTGGAAGTTTAGATTAAAACTTCAAAATGATTTTAACTGAA
>NZ_VOYT01000022.1:0-36651 GCF_013420145.1 Acinetobacter sp. YH12021 | reverse complement strand
CGACTCATGAGTGCTCGGTTATATGCGGGCCAATTGGTTGTGCGGTAGATTTTGTGTGTAGGCTTCTTCATTTGAAAATTATATCGCTGAAAAAGCCTTTACAGATAGGTTTGTGCAACAAAGCCTTTTAAATTCAAAACTCTAATTAAAGCCAAATCAATCCATTCTTTCATGGTTATTTTGAGTCATTGAATCTCAGTGATTCACAGAAAATCGCTGCTACTCGGCAGTAATTTTTGCTTTGCTAATACATAATTCTTGTATTTTCCAACCCTGAATATAGCGCCAGATTTCTTGAATATACCCTTGATCATCCGCCAAACCAATTTGAATCCGACAGTTAACCTGCTCACGATCAAACTCATATTCTTCTAATTCAACATTCGGTTTGATCGGTTTCCAGACACCATTATTCACTGCATGCTGAATGTTGGCATAACGTGTTTCACGATTTTCCACACGTGATTCTGCCGTATAAACGACTTTAAAATCTTCATCTTCATAGTGTGCTAACAGCTCCACATTGCCAGTAAAAAAAGCATTCACCCATGCATCACGTGCTTGTTCTAATTGATTATCCATCTTAATGATTCTCCTATATTTTTGGCTTAATGTAGCTCAGCATGACAGAACAATAAGTCAGTTTTATAAAAGTTATTTGGATGAATCACGACAACAACAAAAGCCAAACATAAAAAAGCACTCCGTAGAGTGCTTATGGTTATGCGGATGATTTGGACGAATTAAGCGTCAATATCTGCATTTAAGGCATTTTCTTCAATAAAGGCACGACGTGGTTCTACATCATCGCCCATTAAGCAAGAGAACATGCGGTCTGCTTCAATGGCATCATCAATGGTGACTTGCAACATATTGCGGTTTTCTGGGTCCATCGTGGTTTCCCAAAGTTGTTCCGCATTCATCTCACCCAAACCTTTATAGCGCTGAATCATCATGCCGCGACGCGAGTCCTGCAAAATGTGTTGCCACACTTGATGGAAATTGTTGACCGTAATTTTACGTTCGCCTTTTTCCAAATACGCACCTTCTTCAAGCAGCGTAAACCAGCTTTTTGAATTTTTCAGCAAACGTGCATATTCAGCTGAACCCAGCAAACCTGTGTCTAGCAAATAGGTATGTGGCAAGTTGTGCACATATACCGTGATTCGTGGCCAATACGTTGCAGATTTTTGACCATCCGCATCTTCTTTTTCAAACTGTTCGATGCTTAATTCAGGACGCAAACTTGGTTGTAATCGTTCAATGCTTTGACGTAATTGCTCGCCCCATTGTTGTACATACGCCTGATCTGCTGCTTGATCAATTTTAAAGGCATCTAATTCTAATAAACCATCCAACAGACTTGCAGGATAACGCAGCGTTAAACGGCTCAAACTCTTTTGTGAAGTTTGATAATCAGCAATGACTTTGGCTAAAGCCTCACCACGAATTGCAGGTGCATCAGCACTCACATGCAGCTCCAATTCATCAATCGCATTAGAAATTAAATAGGTTTCTAAAGCATCGTTATCTTTGATGTATTGTTCCTGCTTGCCTTTTTTCAGCTTATACAATGGTGGCTGTGCGATATAAATATGACCACGCTCAACCAATTCTGGCATTTGACGGAAGAAGAAGGTCAATAGCAAGGTACGAATGTGTGAACCATCTACGTCAGCATCGGTCATGATGATGATTTTGTGATAACGCAGTTTGTCTGGGTTATATTCTTCACGACCAATACCACAGCCCAAAGCGGTAATTAAAGTACCTACTTCTGCCGATGAAATCATCTTGTCAAAACGGGCACGTTCCACGTTCAGGATTTTACCTTTCAGTGGCAAAATTGCCTGCATTTTACGGTTACGACCTTGTTTAGCCGAACCACCTGCAGAGTCACCCTCAACTAGATATAATTCAGATAATGCAGGGTCTTTTTCCTGACAGTCAGCCAATTTACCAGGCAAACCTGCAATATCCAAAGCACTCTTGCGGCGCGTCATTTCACGGGCTTTACGCGCCGCATCACGGGCACGCGCTGCATCAATAATTTTACCCGCAATGGATTTTGCCGCTTGTGGATTTTCCAATAAATATTCAGAGAAAGATTTATTCATGGCCTGCTCAACAGCAGGTTTCACTTCACTCGATACCAATTTTTCTTTGGTCTGTGATGAGAATTTTGGATCTGGCACTTTGACCGACACAATCGCGGTTAAACCTTCACGTGCATCATCACCCGACACCACGACTTTTTCTTTTTTCAGGATATTTTCGCTTTCCATGTAGTTGTTTAACCCACGGGTTAGCGCAGCACGGAAGCCTGCCAAGTGCGTTCCACCGTCTTTTTGTGGAATGTTATTGGTAAAGCAACGTACGTTTTCCTGATAGGAATCATTCCACTGCAAAGCAACTTCTACGGTAATTCCGTTTTCAGCCTGTGTCGTGAAATGGAAAATTTCATTCAGATGGGTTTTGCCTGCATTGATATATTTCACAAATTCAGACAAACCACCTTCATAGTCAAAAATATGTTCTAAATTGACACGTTCATCACGCAATACAATACGCACGCCCGCGTTTAAGAAAGACAATTCACGCAATCGGCGTGCCAAAATATCCACATTAAAAATGGTTTGGCTAAAGGTTTCAGCACTTGGCCAAAAACGCACAGTCGTACCTGATTGCTCAGTGTCGCCCACTACTTTTAAAGGATATTGTGGATCACCATGGCGGTATTCCTGTTGGTGAATTTGACCCGCGCGTTTAATCGTTAATTCAAGTTTACTCGATAAAGCATTGACCACCGACACACCAACGCCGTGCAAACCGCCCGACACTTTATAACTGTTGTCATCAAACTTACCACCTGCGTGCAGAATGGTCAGAATGACCTCTGCTGCAGAGACACCTTCTTCAGGGTGAATATCGGTTGGGATACCACGACCATTGTCAGATACGCTGACAGATTCATCTTCATGGATAGTCACCAAAATTTCATCACAATGACCCGCCAAAGCTTCATCAATAGCGTTATCGACTACCTCGAACACCATGTGATGCAAACCTGTACCATCATCTGTATCACCGATATACATGCCTGGGCGTTTACGAACAGCATCTAGGCCACGCAATACTTTGATACTAGAGGAATCATAAGCCTTTTCATTGGTTTGTTCTGTAGTAGAGACAGATTGATCTTCTGAACTCATGGTTTCTCCCTAGTGAAAAATAGGTCTATCCAAAGATAAAAAAATTATTGCTCAACAGCCTGCACCGTTCCGTGATCGACCTGAAATAAGCGATAAGGAATCGACAACGCTTGTAAGTGTTGTTGCACGGATTGATGATCTAAAGTGGTAATAAAAACTTGACTACCCAATTGGCTTAATCGTTCAATTAAACGTTGTTGTGCGCTTAAATCTAATTCTGCTGTCAGATCATCTAATAATACCACAGTTTCCTTATTAGACGCATGCAGCATTGCAATCTGTGACAGTTTTAATGCCATAATCAATAGCTTTTTCTGCCCACGTGACAGCACCACATCGGCATCACCCATTGGGGTTTTTAAGCGTAAATCTGCGCGGTGTGGCCCATATTCGGTATAGCGACGTTCCACATCTTTTTGATGATAATTGCACAGATCATTCAACAAGCCTGTTTCGGTATGAAAGCCTGCGCTGTATTCCAGACTAATGTGTAAATCAGGCAATAAATACTGTAAATCTTGTGCAAAAAATTGCTGCCATTGTTCCACCGTTCCCAAACGCTGCCGATGCAAAATCTCACCATAATCACTGAGCATTTTGTTCCACGGTTCCAAGTCCGACAGACTTAAATGTCGCTGTGATTTAAGCAAACTATTACGTTGTTTTAAGGCACGTGAATAATATTGCCAAGCGTGATAAAACTCTGGTTCCACGTGGAACATCAACCAGTCCAACAGTTGCCGTCGTGGTTTTGCACCATGGTCAATAATATCGGTACTGAGTGGATCAATATGTTGTAAAGGCAGAATTTTAGCCAATTGCCCTTGGGTCGCAACAGGGTCGCCATTGACCTTAATCAACTGCTCACCCGATGCCATTTTTTGCATGCCAATTTTTTCAGTCAATGACTGAGCAAATACAATCGCATCTTGGCTACTGTTCTGAATGTAATTTTTAGGAATATGGGTGCGAAAAGAACGCCCTGTCGCCAATAAATGAATCGCTTCTAAAATCGAGGTTTTACCCGAACCATTTTGCCCATAAAAGACGTTAAACGGCTGCAACTCATGAAGTGCAACCGCTTTTAAGTTCCGAACACGCTCGATATGTAAACGCGTAATATGCATGATTCAGCTAGATTTAATCTTGAAATAAACCGCTCACTTAAACACGCATTGGCATCACAACATAGGTTTGATCTTGATGTGCTGGATCTTGTACCAATACCGATTGATTGGCTTCGGTCATGGTCATCGATACATCATCGCCATCCAATGCCCCTAATACGTCCAATAAATACTGTGCGTTAAATGACATTTCTAACGGCGAATCGGCATATTGAATCGCTAAATCTTCAATTGCTTCATCTTGTTCTGGGTTATTGGCACGTAATTGCAAGGTGTCCGCACTAAAATTCAGGAATACGCCACGCAATTTTTCATTACTTAAAATCGCCACACGCTGTAAAGATTGTTTAAATACATCATGCGCGATCAGCACGTTTTTATCACCACCACGTGGAATCACACGGCGATAATCTGGGAACTTACCATCAATTAATTTAGTGGTAAAACGCACGGTAATTTCTGCTTGTTCTTTGTCACGGCTTGGGGTGCGAATGGTCACATTCAGCAATTCACGCCCAATTAAAAGTGCCAGTTGTTCATCTTCAATGCTCAGCAAACGCTGCAATTCAGCCACAGCTTTACGCGGCACAATGGCTTGAATTAATTGAGTAGCTGTCGAAGATGCCGCTGTTTCACACAAGGCCAAACGGTGACCATCTGTGGTCACAGCACGTAATTGGTTTTCATCAATTTCTAACAAAGTACCCGTTAAATAAAAGCGTACATCCTGCACTGCCATCGCAAACGCAGTTTTTTCAAACAAACGCTTCAGCTCACGCTCAGTAACCGTCACTTGCGTACCTTGAGCATTTTCTGTAGCCAATAATGGATAATCTTCCGCAGGCAAAGTACCTAATACAAAGCGGCTATTGCCTGATTTTAAAATACAGCGCTGATCTTCAGTGATTTGCAAATCAATCAAAGCTGCGCTTGGTAAAGATTTACAAATATCCATCAGTTTACGTGCAGGCACTGTAGTTTCCCCTGCCTGTAAACATGCCCCTTCAGTCAGATTCGTACTGGCAACCAATTCCACTTCCAAGTCCGAACCAGTAATGGTTAAGGCTTGCTCAGTCACCTGAACTTTGACATTGGATAAAATATTTAAGGTATGGCGACGTTCAACCGCTCCTACGACATGTGACAGAACATTCAGTAAGCTTTCTTTCGCGATTTTTAAACGCACGGTACATTCCTCTAACAACTGAAGATTGGAGTATAAAATAGGTTTTTTAGCAGTGTACTATGCGGCAAAAGCTGCCGCATGGCAAGAACAGAATTTGAGCAAATTCGGTCAACTTTGCAACAATCGTTGCAGGTTTTTATAGTCTTCGTTAAAGATCGGATCTTCTTCGCGCAGGCTTTGTACTTTTTCGCAGGCATGCATCACGGTACTGTGATCACGGCCACCAAATGCCATACCAATTTCAGGGAAACTGTCGCCTGTCAGCTCACGTGCCAAGCCCATTGCCAACTGACGTGGACGCGCATAAATACGGGTACGTTTTGGCCCCACCAATTCTTTGAGCGGAATACGGAAATATTCACTCACGACTCGCTGAATATTTTCGGTACTGATGGTACGTGCGCGAATTGCCAAGACATCTTTTAAAGATTCACGTACCACATCTAGATCGATTGGGGTGCCTTTAAAACGGGAAATTGCCACCACTTTATTGAGTGCACCTTCAAGTTCACGCACATTAGCCACCACTTGCTGGGCAATAAATAAAGCACAGTTACGTGGTAAATCTACGGCGCTGCTTTCAGCTTTCTTTAATAAAATTTCAATTCGGGTTTCAATATCTGGCGGTTCTACCCCGACTGATAAACCCCAAGAAAAACGTGACACCAAACGTGCATCCAATTCGGTTAATTCTTTTGGATAACGGTCTGAAGTCAAAATAATCTGTTTAGATTCATCCAATAAAGCGTTAAAGGTATAGAAAAACTCCACCAAACTGGCTTCTTTACCTGCCAATAAGTGAATGTCATCCACCAATAACAAATCTAAAGAGCGGCAGTTTTTCTTAAATTCTTCAACCTTGCCCTGCTGCAAAGAGCTGACAAAATCCTGCACAAAACTTTCTGCAGTCATGTACATCACCCGTGCATTCGGTTTGGCTTGCAACAAAGCATTGCCCACCGCTTGCATCAAGTGAGTTTTACCCAAACCTGTTGGGCCATACAAAAATAATGGGTTGTGCTGTGAAGCCCCCAATTGGGTCAATACCTTGCGACAGGTTTCCGCAGCCATTTGGTTAGAACGACCTTCCACAAATAAGGAAAAGGTAAATAACGGATTGAGTTGGCGTTTACGGCTTTTTGCAGAACTTTCTTCTTTTTCACGTTTAGGCTTGGCCACAGGCGCAGGGCTAGATTCCAGCGCAGCAGTAGTGGTAGCAGGTTGTTCACTGGCCGATAAAATTGCACCTGGACGCGAATCGACTAAAATTTCGACCTTACGCACGCGTCCCTCAGACAACTGCTCTGCCAAAATAGTAATCAATTCCAGATGATGTTCTTGAATGTAACGCGTCCAATAAGGATTAGGCGCATAAAGTTTTAATGTATCTTCAACTTCTTCTGCCACCAATGGGCGAATCCACATTGTAAAGACATTTCCAGAGAGCTCTTGTCGCAAGCGATTTAAGCAGTCCGTCCAAAGCATGTGAAACCCCTATCTAATCCATTTTTAAATTTAAAACTTCTCTCGACCGCCTGAGCGGGTCGCCATTCTAACCAAGTTATCCACATCTGTCATGACAAAATCAGCAAAATTGCTCAAAAAAGGAATCATTAAACCTGAATTTAAATTTGAAACGTGGTGTGGATAAGTTTATCCGCAAGGTGTGGATAAAATATAGCACAAAGTTATCCACATAATATTAAAATTATAGAAACACAGATATCCACAATTCAAAATTTTGTTTTATAAAAGAAAAAGTGGGTTTTCAACAGAAAAATGCGTCCCTAATAGTAATAAATTTAAATTTATAAATTTGAATTTATTTATAAGAAACATTGCAACTGTGGATAATTCAATCTGAGTTTAAATTTAAATTCAAAACCGAAAATTTTAAAATTAAACAGAATAAGCTTGTGGATAATTATGTGAATAATACTGTTAACAACTTATTAGTCAAGCATAAACAATTACTTATCTTGTGTATACTTTAATTTGTATGTTCAACCAGTCAATTGAGCGAAAACTTGTTAAAAAGAAAAATTTAGGCTTATTTTGCAAGAAACCGTGTTTTTCATTGACAGCTCAAGCAATGAGCACTAAAATCGCGGACCTTTATAGAAAGATCATTTTTGGAGTTTCGATATGAAACGTACATTTCAACCATCTGAATTAAAGCGTAAGCGCGTTCATGGTTTCCGTGCTCGTATGGCTACTAAAGCTGGTCGTCAAGTATTGGCTCGCCGTCGTGCAAAAGGTCGTCACAGCTTAACTGTTTAATACAGTCACGCTGAACCGACTCTTGGGTGTTATGACAACACTTTATGGCTTCAGCACAGAGTTGAGATTACGCTGTGCTGCCGATTATAAAGGTGTGTTTGATGGTGCGCTTTTTAAAGTGCATCAACCCCATTTCTTATTTCTTGCAAAACATTCCGAACTGCCGAATAGCCGTTTGGGTCTTGTCGTTGCAAAAAAGAAAGTGCGTCGTGCACACGAACGAAATCGAGTAAAACGACTTGCTCGCGAAAGTTTTCGCTTACACCAACAGCAATTAAATGACTTAGATATTGTGGTAATGCCCAAAGTTGGGGTAGATACGGTATCTAATGCGGAATTGCATCAGCAATTACAATTTGCTTGGCAGAAGTTACAACGTCTCGCCAAAAAGCATTCAAAAATAGCTCCCTCCCCACAAAAGTAGAGATGGCCAATGGTACTTTTACTGCATTGGTTGATACGTTTCTATCAGATCGCGATTAGTCCTTTATTGGGACCACGCTGTCGCTATATTCCAACATGTTCTCAATATTCTTTGGAAGCAGTCCATACGCATGGTGCTGTAAGTGGTGTGTGGCTGGCTACAAAACGTATTTGTCGTTGTCATCCGTGGGGTGGTTTGGGCTATGATCCGGTGCCGCCAAAAGTCATTCGTTTTATTTCATTTCAGCAAATAGATTCTCAAACGCATCACATTACTGTACCCTTTCGTGATCGTTTATTGAACCAAAATCACTCTAACCACTTGGGGTAATAGATATGCAACAATGGGCCAGGTTTGCAATTCTCGGGGCCATGTTTGTCGTCGCATATTTGCTCATTTTGGCGTGGCAAAAAGATTATGGAAATGCTGAAACAGCACCGCAGCAAAAAACTGCCGTTGTTTCACATGAAGTGTCTGCAGATTTGCCGAATGCCCAAACGGCTACAGCAGCTTCTGATGTACCGCAAGCAAATATTCCTGCACAGCAAACAACCGATGCCACAGCACCTGTAAGTCAGCAGCTTATTTCAGTACAAACTGACCTTTATCATCTTTGGATCAATCCGAAAGGTGGTGATATTGTTCGTGTTGAATTACTCAATCATGACAAAAATAAAGACAGTGACGATCCTTTCGTCATGCTGGAAAGCGATGCTAAGCGCACCTATGTCGCGCAATCTGGGTTAATCGGGCTGAATGGTCCAGACAGTAGCCGTAATGGCCGCCCAAGCTATGAAATTGAAAAATCGACTTATAGCTTAGCCGATGCCAAAGAAAGCAAAAATAAAGCGGGTGAAACAGTTAAAACTTTAACTGTCCCAATGGTATATAAAACTGCCGATGGTGTAGAAATCATTAAAACCTTTAGTTTTACTGAAGGTGAATATCCTGTGCTGGTGAATCACAAAGTGATTAACCGCAGCAGCCAAAACTGGCAAGGTCAGATGTTTGGTCAGTTGAAACGTGATAATTCAGATGATCCAGGCAAGTCAGATCAAGGTATTTTTACCTTGGGTACTTTCCTTGGCGGCGCATGGGGAACACCTGAAGAACACTACAACAAGTTGAAATTTGACAATTTTAATGACGAAAAATTGAATGTCGATGCAACAGGTGGTTGGGTGGCCGTGGTTCAGCACTATTTCGTGAGTGCATGGGTTCCGGGGCAGTTAAAATTGACGCAGGCCGATGGTCAACCGTATGCAGCGAAGTTGGAATCACGTAAATCTAGCGATGAAATGAACATCATTGGTTTTACCTCGCCAACTATTAATGTGCCTGCAGGTACGGTGGCAGAAGTTGATGCGACCTTCTACTCTGGTCCAAAAATTCAGTCTGAATTGAAAGATTTGGCGACAGGTTTGAACCAAACTGTGGATTATGGCTGGTTATGGCCAATTGCAAAATTATTGTTTATTGGTTTGCAATTCTTCCATGGTTTAGTGGGCAACTGGGGTTGGTCAATCATCTTATTAACCGTTCTTGTCAAACTGATTCTTTGGCCGTTATCGTCTAAGAGCTATCGTTCTATGGCGAAAATGCGTGTGATTGCACCAGAAATGCAGCGCATGAAAGAAGAATTTGGCGAAGACCGTATGCGTTTCTCGCAAGAAATGATGGCACTTTATAAACGTGAACAAGTGAATCCACTGTCAGGTTGTTTGCCATTGTTACTACAAATGCCAATTTTCCTTGCCTTGTACTGGGTATTGATGGAATCGGTAGAGTTACGCCATGCACCGTGGTTAGGTTGGATTCAAGACTTATCGGCAATGGACCCTTGGTTTATCTTGCCATTGTTGATGGGTGTGACCATGTATGTTCAACAAATGTTGAACCCACAGCCAACAGATCCAATGCAGGCAAAAATCTTCCGCATTATGCCTGTGGTATTTACCGTATTCTTATTGTTCTTCCCTGCAGGTCTAGTTCTGTACTGGATTGTCAACAACTTGATTACGATTTTGCAGCAAAGCTTGATCAACAAAAGTGTTGAAAAAGACCGCGCTAAACGAGAAGAGGCAACTCCAGTCAATTAAGTATGGCTGAGCTGCTGAATAAATCCGCTTAAGATGGTAATCTTAGGCGGATTTTTCTTTGCATATATTTTGAAAGTTTTAGGTGAATTTTATGTATAACCGCAGCACCATTGCCGCAATCGCGACTCCACCTGGCCGTGGTGGTGTGGGGGTGATTCGCCTGTCGGGACCAAAAGCCTATGCGATTGCCGCAGCCTTGACCCAAAAAGACTTACCCAAAGCACGTTACGCAGGTTTTCGCCAGTTTTACGATGCAGCCAATGAAGTCATGGATGAAGGTTTGGTGATTTGTTTCCCAAATCCTCATTCATTTACTGGCGAAGATGTGGTGGAACTACAAGGGCATGGTGGCCCAGTGATTCAAAATGCTTTATTGGCACGTTTACTGGAACTCGGTGCAACGGCTGCCAAAGCGGGTGAATTTTCGATGCGCGCCTTTGAAAATGGCAAGCTGGATTTGGTACAGGCCGAAGCCATTGCCGATTTAATTGATGCCACTTCACAAGCCGCTGCGCGTTCTGCAGTGCGTTCCCTTCAAGGGGCTTTTTCCACCAAAGTGAATACTGTGCTAGAACAGTTAATTCATTTACGTTTGCATGTTGAAGCTGCTATTGATTTTCCTGAAGAAGAAATTGACTTTTTGGCTGATGGGAAAATCCTCAATTTGCTAGATGAAGTGGCTACTTCGGTGACTGCTGTGCAACAATCTGCGCGTCAGGGACAATTGTTGCGTGAAGGTCTGCAGGTAGTGATTGCGGGCAAACCGAATGCAGGTAAATCTTCCTTACTCAATGCCTTGGCGGGTATTGAACGTGCGATTGTGACCGATATTGCAGGGACTACTCGTGACGTATTGCATGAAAAAATTACCCTGAATGGCTTACCAATTACCCTGACTGATACTGCAGGCTTGCGTGAAACAGGGGATATTGTGGAACAGGAAGGGATTCGCCGTGCGATTAAAGAAATTGAACAGGCAGATTTATTGTTATTGGTCTATGACTTGAGCCAAAACGAAGATCCGTTGCAATTGGCACAGCATTATTTTGCGGAACATATTGAACCGAAGCGTTTGATGTTGATTGGCAATAAATGTGATTTAACTGGTGTACAAGCTGCAATTTCAGATTTTAAAGGGTTTAGACATATTACTGTGTCGGCCAAACAAGAAACAGGTGTTCAATCGCTCATAGAGGCGATTACAGCGCATGCAGGCTTTCAGCCTGAAGAAGATACCTTTATTGCACGTACCCGTCATTTAGACGCAATGAAGCGCACGCAGCAGTATTTGGCTGAAGCACGTGAGCAGTTGGTGGTCTATCATGCGGGGGAATTAGTGGCTGAGTCGTTACGTCTTGCGCAGAATGCTTTGGGTGAGATTACAGGTGATTTTTCTGCAGATGATTTGTTGGGTAAGATTTTTGGATCGTTTTGTATCGGGAAATGATTTTTAGCGATTACTTCCTGATTTGATATGAAAATAGCATTAAGTTTTAGTGGCTTAGTGCTTTTTTATTATCCTATTTTAGGTTGGTCAGCTGATAAAAATCAGCCTATTTGATAATGTTTAGTGTCTCTTTTGTTACAAACCCGATTTAACCCATGTCATGTTTAAACGTTTCAATTTATCTTTATGAAAACCCATCAATAATCACGTAAGTCTTTTTAAACCGCAGCATTTAAAGCTATGATGAGAAAATAATCAAAAATTGGCGCTCAATTCAATCCTAAATGCACGAGATGAAATCTCTGATGGAGGTATTTGGATGTTTGAACTGGCTTTTTTACGTGAAATACTCATTTCTTCGGTTCATTTTTTGCAATTGTCACTCGAAGCCATTTCTGTGATTTGTGTGGTGATTGGTCTAGTTAAAACTTTATGGGTGCTGGTTCGGTTAAAATCGGGGCGTACTGCACGTTATTGTTTTGGGGATTGGCTTGCGACGGCGCTTGAATTTCAGTTGGCTGCAGATATTTTAGCCACCACGGTAGATCCAGATTTAGATAGCCTAATTAAATTGGCGATCATTGCAGTGATTCGAACCTTTTTGAATTACTTCCTGACCAAAGAGTTAGAACATCAAGCCCTTAATGAAAAATAATGGCTATTGAGTTTGAGATCAAAACAGAAGACATAGTCCCATTCATCTACAAGGTTTGAATAAACTCAGCTGATTCAAACCTTGTCCTGATTTTAACGTTTAGTTTAGGTAAAAACTCATCCTAAAACAGGTTTGTTCTGCAACTGGCGATACCAAATAATGATGTAGCCACACAGTAAGCAGATGGCTGCACAAAAGCTAAGTACGGCGGTGGTTAAACCGAAATGATCGGCCAGATAACCGACTGCAATAATTGGCAGAATTGTGCCTAAATAGCCCACAAATAAATAGGTCGACATCACTGCAGCGCGATTCTGTAGATTGGTCATGGCATGAATTAAGCCAAAAGCACCAATCAATGCCAACCCGTGTCCTATGCCTAGCAGCACATCACTCACAAAAAATAGAAAACTCCAATGTAAATACATGCATAAACCGAGTACCAATAAACTCAATAACAGCAAATACAGCCCATAATTTAGGCATTTTTGTGCAGGAATGGCTTTAGAAAAATACTGCACCAGCGCTGAAATCAGCAAAATACAGGTGATGGCCAAACCACTGACCAAAGGCCCGTGCCACGGAATAATCACTTGCACAAAAGAGGGAGAGAGCGAAGCAAATAAACTAAAGGCAGCAAAGGCACAGAATGCGGTTAAACCTGTAATATAAAATTCTGCATGAAAGCGTGGTTCTGGGCGTTCTAATTTTGGGGCAATCGAGAAGGCTTGTGGTGTAAATTCAGGTGGCGCTAAACGTAACAATCCAATAAAACACAGGACAGCACCCAAAATGACTGGAATATATGGGCTAAACAAAGGTGCTGCTGAAAATTGTGCCACACCGCCACCAAGCAAAGGGCCTAAGCCAAACCCGACTGCGGTAATGACTGAACTGAGCTGTGGCGCATGTGCTTTATGTGATTCGGGGATACTCCACATTAAGCCAATTAACGCCGATGTGGTCATAAGACCTGAAGCAATCCCAATCACAAAACGCCCCAAAGCAAGCCAAAGTGCATTGGTGGCAAACATCGACAGAATCAGTCCGAGGGTGATGATGACTAAACCCAATTCTAGGGTTTTTAAGAAGCCAATACTGTTGCTGGTACGTCCTAAAAAGAGCAAGGTAGCCAAACAACCGAGCATATACGCCACAAAAATAAAGGTGATATGGCTAGGTAAAAGCTGCCACAGTTCCTGATAAATTGGATACAGTGGGCTTGCAAGTGCCGTGCCCATGGTGCCAATAATCAGGGCGAGGCTGATCATCACAAAAGGATGCCAAGATTGAGATTGAGTCATAAAAAACTCGATTGATGGCTAAACTCTTGAGTTTAGTCTCATATAGTGAGAAATATCACTCGGTGTAAAGACAAGCCTTGAATCTGATCAAGCCTATTTGTGTTTAAGCATAGCGTTTTAGCAGTTTCATAAACTCTTCCAGTTCATGTTCATCAATCGCGCATTGATCACCAATCACATGATGACGCAAATGCGATTCGATTAACTCATTCATCAAACCATTGACCGCACCTTTAATAGCTGCGACTTGTTGTAAAACTTCAATACAGCCATGATCAGGATTGTGAAGTGCTTGTTCCACTGCCCCAATTTGCCCTTGTAGACGTTTGACGCGATTTAAAATTTTCTTATCTGTATGTAAATGACCCAACACATCACCTCAATTTCTATATACTCTAGGAGAGTATATTTAACAATGATTTCCCATTATGCGTCAGCAACACTCTCATAGTATCCATCCACATCAATTCGATCAAGGCAATCCGCTGGCGCAGAATAAAATATTATATGCGGCTTTGCTGACGGCTGTCATGATGTTCTTGGAAATCTTGGGTGGCTGGATTTTTCATTCCATGGCTTTGCTGGCAGATGGCTGGCACATGAGTTCACACATGCTGGCGCTAGGTTTGGCTTATTTTGCCTATCGGGCAGCACGTCATTATGCAGCCGATACGCGGTTTAGTTTTGGTACATGGAAAATTGAAATTTTAGCTGGCTATAGCAGTGCAATTTTATTGGTGGTGGTGGCTGCATTTATGGCAATTCACTCTATCGAGCGTTTATTTTTTCCTGTTGATATTCAGTATAACCAAGCCATTCCAATTGCGATTTTAGGGTTATTGGTCAATTTGATTTGTGCATGGTTATTACATGAAGATGATCACCATCACCATCACCATCACCATCACCATCACCATCACCATCACCATCATGAGCATACGCATGATAGCCATGACCTAAATCAAAAAGCCGCCTTTATGCATGTGGTGGCAGATGCGGTGACTTCAATTTTTGCGATTATTGCTTTAATTGCGGGTAAATATTGGGGCTGGGATTTTCTAGATGCACTGTTAGGTATTGTTGGTTCAATTTTAGTGGCGCGTTGGGCGATAGGTTTGATGCAGGAAACAGGGAAAACATTGCTGGATGCAGAAATGGATCATCCTGTGGTGGATGAAATTCGTGAAGTGATTGCAGAGTTACCAGTCAGTGTGATGATTACAGACTTGCATGTTTGGAAAGTCGGACAGGGTAAATTTTCCTGTATTTTGGCATTGGAAACCGCACACGATTTAGACGCAGATCAAGTCCGCACCGCCCTCGCCATTCATGAAGAAATTGTGCATATTACAGTAGAAATTAATCCGCCATCAGGCTTGAATGTTCCACGTGAAACCTAAAGCGTTGCATAGCAAAAACGAGTTGTAGCAATTGCGTAATTCTGGCTTAAAAATACTGAATTCTGTGCAGCTTTCAGCTTAGAATCAGGCTAAATTTACTTTATTTAGATGAAACACATGATTAAACAATTGAGTTTAGCTGCCTTAATGGGATTATGCAGCGCCGTGAGCATGGCCGATGTTGCAACGGTTAGTAAAAATGTCAAACAACAGCATCCGCAACTGAAATTAGACAATATTCAAGCCACAGAAATGAAAGGTATTTACAGTGCCTCTATGGATGGTCAAGTGGTGTATTTGAATGAAGATGCACAACATATTTTGGCGGGTTCAATGATTCGTTTAAAGGATCAGCATAATTTAACCAAAGATTTATTGATCCAACAAAACAGTGTCGATTGGAAAAAGTTACCGTTACAAGATGCAATCAAAAGTGTGCGAGGTACGGGAAAACGTCAGATTGCGATCTTTTCTGACCCAAATTGCCCATATTGTAAACAGCTTGAGGCTGAACTGAAAAAGCTGGACAACATTACAATCTATACCTTTATTTTGCCGTTAAAAGTGCAATCTGTTGCGCCATCTAAACAGGTGTATTGTGAGAAAAACCCTGCTCTTGCTTGGGAAAACCTGATCACAAAAGCACAATTGCCTACAAGTCAAAGCAGTTGTGCCAACCCTGTGGAGCGCAACATTGTTTTAGCGCATCGTTTAGGTGTAAACGGTACGCCTGCGATTATTTTCTCGAATGGCTTTAAAGTTATGGGAGCATATCCTGCGGCACAAATTGAACAGATTTTTAAAGAATTTGGTCTTTAAGAACGGCTAATTTTTTATCTGAGATTGGCAACTAAAATTGTGTAGTGTGTATCGGAGCAAACCTGAAATTTGTGATTGCGAAGTAGATATAAAAAAACCGCCTCAATTTTTAGGCGGTTTTTTTATTGAGAGAGAAGATGTTTGACTGAAAAATTACAGTCGTTAATACAGGATTTAAGCACGCGATTTCTTCATGAACGTATTATAAATAAATAGAATAATCAGCGCACCAATGATGGAGGCAATAAAGCCTGCGGCAGAACCATCACCGTACAATCCCATCATACGCCCTGCATAGGTTGCCAATAAAGACCCTGCAATCCCAAGTAAGGTGGTGACAATAAACCCTGCTTTATCATCTCCAGGATGAATCGCGCGGGCGATTAGACCTGCAATAAAACCCACCACAATTGCGACAATTAATGACCACATGAGCAGCTCCTTGTTATCTTTGTTTATGTTTTACATCATGTTTCAGACTTATCTTTGCCGAAAAATCCCAAGGAAAATAGTCGAATAATGCTACAGCATGTAGTGTTTTTGTCCTGTTAGATAGATGAAATGCAAATTTCAGCCATAAAAAAAAGTGATCTGAAACGATCACTTTTTTAAAGCGAGGCGTATTTGTTTTATAAGCCAATTTCGCCAATAAACGGAATATGACGATATTTTTGGTCATAATCCAAGCCATAACCGACAATAAACTTATCTTCAATTTCAAAGCCCATAAATTTAACTTCAAGCTCAATTTCACGGCGTGATGGCTTGCTAATTAAGGTACACAGCTCAATTGAATTTGGCTCACGGGTTTGCAAAATTTCCATCACTTTATTTAGGGTGTTGCCCGAGTCGATAATATCTTCAACCACCAAGACATCTTTACCGCGAATTTCACCATCCAAATCTTTTAAAATTTTCACATCACGCGATGACACAGTACCTCCGCCGTAGCTGGATACAGTCATAAAATCCAGTTCATGCGGCTTTTGAATGGTGCGGCATAAATCTGCCATGAACAATACAGAACCACGTAATAAGCCAATTAAAACCAACTCTTTGTCGCTATTGGCATAGTGAGCATTAATTTTTTGACCAAGTTCCTGAACTTTTGTTTGGATTTCTTCTGCAGAAATCAAAACCTGCATTTCAACTGTCATGGGTAGATACCTAAAAAGCAAAAATAAAAAAGGTGTTGACCTGCAACACCCCAAAATATGCGCTAATTTTAATATATCTTGCGCGATGTTGCACGTGCTTGCATGGTTAAAATAGCATCATTTTTGTGCTGAGTGAGAATCTGAGCGTAACAACAAAGCACAACCGAGTATCAGCATTGCCCATCCGATGGGTTTTATATACGAGGATTGCGCAGGTTTAGCCACCTGCTGCTGAGTTTTGATTGGGTTGGTAGTAGGCACGTTGTCCATAAATATAGGTCGCATGAATATTACGGTCATCTGCTAAAGTAATGAGGGCAAATAATGCATCTTCAAGATGTTTGGAACGTTGTTGTCGTAAGCGTTGTAAAGCGGTGGCATTTAAATCCAGCACCACAAAATCGGCTTCTTTGCCTACCTTAAAATTCCCCAGCTTATCGTCTAAGTCCAAAGCTTTGGCAGCACCTAATGTGGCGTGATACAACGCTTCAAAAGCAGAGAGTTTTGCCCCTTGCAGTTGTTGTACTTTATAGGCTTCATTGAGGATATGCAGTACATTAAACGTGGTGCCTGCGCCAATATCTGTACCTAAACCGACCTTCACCTGTCGCTCCCAAGTTTTATGCAGCGGAAATAAACCGCTGCCCAAAAATAAATTGGAGCTTGGACAAAAGGCAATTGCAGAATCGGTATGATGCAGACATTGCCATTCATGTTCTTCTAAATGCACACAATGCGCAAAAACCGAACGTGAACCTGTTAAACCATAGTGATGATAAACATCTAAATATCCATTTTGCTCTGGAAATAATTGTTTCACCCATGCAATTTCATTGTGATTTTCACTTAAATGGGTATGCACATAAACATCGGGATATTCGGCTTTAAGTTGCCCTGCCCGTGCCAGTTGTTCAGGGCTAGAAGTTGGTGCAAAACGTGGGGTAATCGCGTAGAGGTTACGTCCTTTTCCATGCCATTTTTCAATCAACGCTTTAGAGTCTGTATAGCCTGAGTCTGCACTGTCACACAATGCTTCAGGTGCATGCCGATCCATCAGCACTTTACCTGCAATTAAACGCATTTGATGTTGTGCTGCCGCTTCAAACAACGCATCTACCGATTCAGGATGTACCGTACAAAACACCAAAGCTGTGGTGGTGCCATTTTTCAGTAATTCCTGCACAAAAAATTGTGCAATCTGATCAGCATAGGCTTTATCTGCAAATTGCAGTTCAGTCGGAAAAGTATAAGTATTCAGCCATTCCAGTAATTGTTCACCATACGCGCCAATCATTTCAGTCTGTGGAAAATGAATATGGGTGTCGATGAAGCCAGGCACAATGAGATGGTCAGGATAATGTTGGAACTCAGTGTTGGCGTTTAGCTGTGCCTGCCCTTCTTGCCATGAACCAAACCACTGAATTTTGCCTTGTTCGCAAATTAACAAGCCATCGTCTACATAACGGACTTGTTCTGAAATTTGATCGGCTTGGCTGGTACAGTTTTTGAAATCAAGAAAGCGACCACGAATTGCGGTGCGTTGTACAGGAGATGGCATAAAACAACCTACATTTTTCATTTTTTCAAGAGATTGTACCTTAAATGTGGCTTGTAGCAGTATGATAAAATTTATCGTACGGTAAATTAAAACTTAGCTCAATTGATATAAAAAAGCCCTCTCGAAAGAAGGCTTGCAACGATGATGAGGACTGTTAAATTTTATAATGTGGTTTCATGGTGTTTTCGACTATGTCGAATTGATAACCACGCAGTGATTGTCAGTACGAGTACAATAAAGCCGAGTGAAATCCAGATAGGCATGTGGAATACATCTAACATCAGCATTTTAAAGCCAATAAATAGCAGAATTAAACCCAGCCCATACGGCAAATAATGCATTTTAGTGGCTGCTCCTGAGAGCAAGAAAAACATGGCACGTAAGCCCAAAATAGCCATAAGATTTGCGGTGAGTACAATAAAGGGATCGGTGGTCACGGCAAAAATTGCAGGGATAGAATCCACGGCAAAAATAACGTCAGATGCTTCGACCAAAATTAAAACTAAAAATAATGGCGTTGCCCAAAGTACACCATTTTGGCGCACAAAAAACTGATCTTTTTCCAGTGTTGGGGTAATACGCATGTGTTTGCGTAGCCATTTCAACAACGCCATATCTTCAATATTGCTGGCTTCTTGCTCTGGACCTTTTAAGAATTTAAAGCCTGTGTAGACCAAAAATGCGCCAAAAATATACAAAATCCAGGAGAATTCTTGTACAAACCAAGCTCCAATAAAAATAAAAATGGTTCTGAGAATAATTGCGCCCAGTACGCCGTAGAGTAAAATTTTACGCTGTAAGCCCGGTGGGATGGCGAATGCGGCGAAGATCATCAACCAAACGAATACATTATCAATCGCCAGTGATTTTTCCAGCAAATAACCCGCAAAGTATTCCATGACTTTGGTGTTGGCGACTTCTAGCCCAACGCTGTGTTTAAGATACAGCCATAAACCGCCACCAAATAAAGCTGCCACACTGACCCAGGCGATACTCCAATACGCAGCGGTTTTGACTTTGACCGATTCGCCTGCTTTTTGTTTAAAGCCTAAGAAGTCAATGGCGAGCATGACTGCAACAATTGCAAAAAAGACCAGATATAGCCATAAATTGCCGATGGATTCCATACAATCTCCACATCCAACAACTGGCCACAAAAAAACCTTGACCTGTTGTCAGATGATTTCAAACATCTGTAACAACATGATCAAGGTCTTGCCTACATAGAGCGGACTTGTATCAACAAGTATGTGCACTATGCTCAGCGTCCGACTTTTTGCAAAGTGTAATGACGAAACGCTGACACGTTAAAGTTATATTTTAACGCTTGGAGGAGGCTACTCCCCTTGTTCAACATAATTTGGGATTAGGACGCTGCCTAAATCTGCGTAAAGAATTACATAATTTTAAGTGTTGTGCAATTTATTCTGTATGGTAAATCACTTTAATTTGTACAAATTCAGCACAATATTTCGTAAAGAGTGTGGCAAATTGAAAAAATAGATTTAGTTTGATAGGTGGACTTATGCAAATTCAACATCAAAAAACCCAACGCGGTGGCGAGTTTTTTATTGAACGAGATGGTCGGCATATCGCTGAAATTACTTATCAATATCAAGATGATCACACTATTTTAGCCGATCACACTTGGGTCGATTCGACATTACGTGGTCAAGGGGTTGCCCGTCAACTATTAGATATTTTGGTCGCCTTTGCACGTGAAAAGCAGCTAAAAATTGTGCCTGTTTGCTCTTATGTTGAGACGGCATTTGAAACGGATACACAATATGCCGATGTTGTGGCTTAAAAAATATTATTTTTTAATCGCTATGGTTGAGCTGACCTGTTTTTCTACAAACACTTTTTTAAAGTAGATCAACAGGTAAGGTATTGCATACATTCCAATCAGCATGCTGAATAAGAAGAATTTGAGCATCACTGAATCATTCAGTGCAATACATAAACCACTGATAAGCGCAATACAAAACCAGTGGAAAAAAAATGAGCTTACCCACTGCTTTAAACTTAGCCCTAATACAAAAGATGAAATGAGTATATTTGTTTCTTCATTCAGACCTAAACGGTGAAAGCCAATCAGCATGCAAAAATAAACAATTAATAAAAATGATGTGGTAAGCACGTCTTTGAGCATGACTTTCTCCAAAACTAAACCAAAACCGTACTTTCAATGCAATGTATGTTAAAAGATGCTACACATACACCATAGTGGTAAACGTACGCTTGAATTGTCAGTCATAAATTACAATTGATTAAAAAATAATCAAAACCACAAAATAATGAGTGATTATTTGAGTCTATTATCTTAATTTCATGACTACTTTTACATTTACAGAGTGTGATATGTTAATCAGGTTGTGTTATGCGAGTACCCGAGCAGAACATCAAAATGATTTACTCCAAGAAATCAGTGATATTTTGGCAACAGCTCGTCAATTTAATGCTGCACAACACATTAATGGGGTACTTTATTATGCTGAAGGTCATTTTTTTCAGTGTTTAGAAGGTGAACAACAGCAGCTCGAGCAATTATTTGAGCGTATTCAACAGGACCCGCGCCACCGTGATGTCTTTCGCTTCCCTGACCAAATACTTGAGCATGTCCATTTTTCAGAATGGTCTATGAAATATGTTCATAGACATAGTCAAATTTCGAGTTTATTTAAAAAGCTCGGCTTTGATGTTTTTCTACCAAATCGTTTGGATGAAAAGACGGTACAGCAATTTTTAGCTTTACTTTTGGATTTAGAACAAACCATCTTGCCTGAAAAATCTCAACGGGGTTATAAAAATAGAGGTTATTCAAACTTTTTCTGAATTTAGTTTGTAGGGCATTAGGGTCATTTGCCTCTATCTATTGAAAACGGTTTAAATATTAAAAAGCCAATCTACAGCATGCAGATTGGCTTTTTTATCATGCAATAAAGTCAAGATTATTTGTCATTCATTATCACTTTCAGGGCTTTTTCATCTGAAGTATGTTTAAACATATCATAGGCTTTTTCAAATTCTGAAAATTAAAATGGTGTGTTGCTTATTTTTCTCAAGGCAATTTAGCTGAACAGCAATTTTTTAGCAGCATGACTGTCGTATATTGGCATTCACTGAACCCGTGGTAATGGTCAGGATTTTAATCCAGAGTTTGTTTAATTCAAAATTTACGACTTGCCCTTTGTGCGCCACATTGGCAATATGTCCGCCTGCTTTGACGACATTTTGTCAAATATTCCAAGTTGCTTCGGCACTTATAGTTCCATGGCGCAGTCTACTCCACGACCACCTGTAATTTCTAAAATACGTTAAACCGCATCTTCTTCTGCCTGGGTATCATCAATCTTATATCCCATGATCTATTCGCCTTCATTTTGGAGTGTGCATAGAGGTGTTTTTGACAGTTTTCACATGTAGTACAACGGCTGACACAAGGAATGATGCTCTATGTCGCCTTTTTTTGAAATTTTTGATTGCTGAACCAACTTCATCAACCATCCCGATGCCTTCGGGACCTCAAATACGGCCATCAAATTGCCCTCACTTGGCAATTGCGTTACTCGCAGGAAGTTATCTTTCTAAAGTAACAGATCAAGATAATAAGTTCCTGAGCCGCATATTTTTTTAAAAATAATAATATATAAATTTATAATTAATATGGAAATCCCCTAATTTTTGCTAAAAACAGGGGATTTTGAAAGAGATTTCACTTGGTTGAAGCGATTTTAAGCCGTCTGTTGCAAAGCCTGAATGAGTTTTTGATGTAAACCACCAAACCCACCATTGGACATAATGACCACAGCATCGCCCTCACCTGCCTCGCTCACGATGTTTTGAATGATTTCATCCAACGTATTGGCCACCACTGCATGATTGCGAGCAGCCGCAACCACAGGCTGTAAATCCCAGTCTAAACCTTCAGGTTGATACCAAATTACAGCATCGGCCAAATGTGCTGAATCTGCCAAGCCCTCTTTATGATTGCCCATGCGCATGGTGTTGGAACGTGGTTCAATAATCGCCCAAAGCTTACGTTGACCCAAACGCTTACGTGCGCCATCTAGCGTGGTTTCAATTGCGGTTGGATGGTGGGCAAAGTCATCATAGATTTCAATGCCACGTATGGTGCCTAATAACTCCATACGGCGTTTCACCCCACCAAAATTGGACAGTGCAGTACATGCAGTTTCAATTGCAACCCCAACATGCTCTGCTGCGGCAATGGTTGCTAAGGCATTGGCGACACTGTGCTGTCCGGTCATATTCCAGCGCACTTCACCTTGTAGCACACCATTTTTTAGGACTTTAAAATGCGAACCATCTGCTGCAAGTTGTTCTGCATACAGTTCCGCTTGTGAATCTGCATTAAGCGAAGTACGTAGCACAGGTGTCCAACAGCCCATTTCTAACACTTCATCAATATGGGTTTCTGTAATTGGGGCAATAATGCGCCCTTCACTTGGGATGGTACGCACCAAATGATGGAATTGTTTTTGAATTGCGGCCAAATCATCAAAAATATCGGCATGGTCAAATTCAAGGTTATTTAAAATGGCGGTTTTAGGATGGTAATGTACGAACTTGGAGCGTTTATCAAAAAACGCAGAGTCGTATTCATCGGCTTCGACACAGAAATACTTGCCTGCACCCAAACGTGCACTTTCACTAAAGCCTAAAGGAACGCCGCCAATTAAAAAGCCCGGTTCTAAGCCTGCCTGATCCAATACCCACGCCAACATGGTGGTGGTGGTGGTTTTGCCGTGCGTGCCTGCAACGCCCAGTACGTGTTTGCCTTGCAAGACATGATCGGCCAAAAATTGCGGGCCAGAAATATACGGTAAACCTGCATTGAGCATGTATTCAACCGCATCAATCCCACGTTTCATGGCATTGCCCACAATCACTAAATCAGGATGCGGTTGTAAATGGCTGCGGTCATAACCTTGCATTAAGGTAATGCCTGCATTTTCCAGTTGAGTCGACATCGGTGGATAGACGTTTTGGTCTGAACCTGTGACGGTATGTCCTAAATCGCGGGCCAAAAGTGCCAATGAGCCCATAAATGTGCCACAAATACCCAAAATATGCAGATGCATTCCGCCTTACTCCACTGCTTTTATAGACACATCACGTATTTTTGTGCTGTTGTCGTGATTAACTTGATTTGAAGCAACGATAGCAAGGGTTTTGGCGAAAAGATAGTGATTCTTGTATCTCATTTCAGGGATTTTTCAGCGCTGAATCTGCGCCAAACGATGTAAAAAATTGCTGCTCTTGCATTTTTCATGGCAAATAGCTCGTAAAATAAAACTGAATTTTTAAGATAGTACGACACAATGTCTTCAGCATTTTTACTTTTGGTGGTTGCAAACTGTTTTATGACCTTGGCGTGGTATGGTCATCTCAAGTTTTTACCACATGATGCGCCGCTGTGGCAGGCTATTTTATTCAGTTGGGTGATCGCCCTGTTTGAATACAGTTTGATGATTCCTGCTACCCGTTTGCTGGCGCAGCATGGCTGGGCGGTAGGTCAAATGAAAATTACCCAAGAAGTTGTGACTTTATTGGTGTTTGTCCCGTTTATGATTTTTTTGTTTAAGCAACCTTTTAAACTGGATTATTTATGGGCAGCTTTATGTTTATGTGGCTGCGTATATTTTGTGTTTCGAGCATCTTAAAATGGTGCTTTTGCATGGCTTAAACAGCTCGCGTAGCTGCAATGGTGTGAGCCTGTGGTTAATTATTAGAAAATAACCAGATAAAAATAATCAAAAAAGTCGGTTGAGTCGCCGTGTTCAATTTTAACAAGTCGAAAAATCAGTCTATAATGTGGAGTTCTTATTCAAGCTTGGCTTTCTCGCCTGAATTTCTCTTTCCTTAGTTTCGTTTCTGGAATATTTGTAATGAACGCGGCCGCTGCACAAGACGCTCCTCTCGTTGGAATTATCATGGGTTCTCAATCGGATTGGGCAACTCTCGAACACACTGCCAATATGCTGAAGCAGCTTGGTGTCCCATTTGAAGCGGAAGTCGTTTCTGCACACCGTACCCCAGATCGCTTATTTGAATATGCTGAACAAGCGCGTGATCGTGGCATTCAGGTGATTATTGCAGGCGCTGGTGGTGCCGCACACTTACCAGGTATGTGTGCAGCTAAAACTGATTTACCTGTTTTAGGTGTGCCAGTGAAATCTTCAATTTTAAATGGTGTCGATTCATTACTTTCAATTGTGCAAATGCCTGCAGGTATTGCCGTAGGTACATTGGCGATTGGTCCTGCGGGAGCAACCAATGCGGCAATTATGGCAGCCCAAATTTTAGGTTTAACCCGTCCAGAAATTGCACAAAATGTTGCCAATTTCCGTGCCGCGCAAACTGAGAAAGTTTCAAGCAACAATATTCCAGGTCAGGCTTAAGCGGGACAATTACTATGGATAAGACCATCGGTATTTTTGGTGGCGGTCAATTGGGTCGCATGATGGCACAAGCGGCTTTACCCTTAAATATTCAATGTACCTTTTTTGAAGCCAGTCCAGATTGCCCAGCGGCAACCTTGGGTCAGGTTTTTGCCAGCAAAAGCGAAAATAGCCTACAAGATTTTATACACAGTGCCGATGTATTCAGCCTTGAGTTTGAAAATACTCCGTTGGCTGATGTTGATGTATTGATTAAGCACAAAGACTTGCATCCACCACGTCAGGCTTTGGCAATTGCCCAAAACCGCTTGCTGGAAAAAGGCTTATTTGATGAATTGGCGATTCCTGTTGCGCCGTATAAAGCGGTCAACTCGCTGGAAAGTTTACAGGCTGCTGTAGCTGAACTTGGTCTGCCAATTGTGCTAAAAACCGCAACAGGCGGCTATGATGGCAAAGGTCAGTTTGTCTTGCGCAGTGCAGATCAGATTGAACAAGCATGGGCAGAACTTGGCCCTGCAGGCAGCTTGATCGCAGAAAGTTTTGTTACTTTTTCACGTGAAGTATCTATTATTGCGGTGCGTGGTCAAAATGGTGAAGTAAAAACTTGGCCATTGGCAGAAAACCATCATCACAACGGTATTTTGTCGCATTCGATTGTCCCTGCACCAAACAGCGCTGACTTGCAGCCTGCGGCACAAGACTATATCACTCGCCTGCTCAATCACTTGAATTATGTAGGTGTGTTGACGTTAGAGCTATTTGTCACTGACAAGGGCTTGTATGCCAACGAGATGGCACCTCGTGTGCATAACTCAGGTCACTGGTCAATTGAAGGCGCGGTGTGTTCGCAGTTTGAAAATCATATTCGTGCAGTAGCAGGTTTACCGTTAGGCTCAACTGAAGTGGTACGTCCAACGGTGATGGTCAATATTATTGGTCAGCATCCCAAAACTGAAGATGTGTTGGCATTGAATGGCGCACATTTGCATTTGTACAATAAAACTGAGCGTGAAGGTCGTAAAATTGGGCATATTACTTTAATGCCGAATGATGCTGCTGAGTTGACAGATTTATGCCGCCAATTGGCAAAAATTTTGCCAAATCCATTGGCGCTCAGTGCTGATATGAGCTTGTAAATTTAAAAATGACGCCAAAGCGCTCATCACGATGAGCGCTTTTTTATGCTCTCACATTTTTTATTCTGCCCATTTTTAAGGTGTTCTACCGTTAATCTGTCTAGGATTGACGCTGTAATTTTAGGTTGATTAAGATAGATCAGGCTGAATAAGCAACCATCACCGTAGCAAAGCAATACTTAAAATAAAAATGCGCACAAGTCTGATGGGAAACAGATGATAATTATGAATTCAAAACTTTAAATTCAAATAGCGCGTTTTAAATTTAAAGCGATGCTTCAACTTTGAATTTAAATATCAGAAATGAATTTAAAGATAGATCTGCAGTTTTGAATTTAAATAAAGTAGCGGCTCTTTTGATCTTTAAATTTAAAAAGCTACTTTTAAATTCAAAGTAATACATCGTAAATATGCAGTGAATGTCGTGTTTTGTGGATAACTTGGGTTGGTTTAATTTGAATTTAAACTTTTAAATTTAAAAGTCTTATCATGTGTTGTGATTTTGAATTTAAAAATGTGAGATGCCGTACTTGTGGATAAGTGTTTTAAATTTAAAACGAGAAAATGAATTTAAAACTGTGTAAATGAATTTAAAGTTACAGATTTTCATCTGATCTCTGTGGCTGAAGGTGTTATGGTAAAGCCAAGATTTAAATTCAAAACACATCAAAGGGTATTATGCATCGTTTCGCTGTGATTTTTGCGACAGCTGCAATGGCAGCTACTCAGGTTCAGGCAGAACTGATTATCAATGGAAAATCTGTCACCGTAACACCAATGGTCAGTACATCTGCAAATTTTCAACCACAAAACCATTTTCAAAGTTGTTTGGCCAATTTACGCAGCCAAGCCATTGCCAAAGGGGTGAGTGGCAGCAGTTATGATCGCTATACTCAAAATCTCAGCCCAGATTATTCCGTCATTGAGCGTTTAAATTACCAACCTGAATTTTCTACGCCAATCTGGGATTATCTCTCAGGCTTGGTCGATGATGAGCGCGTGCAGGCAGGACAGCAGAAATTGGCACAGCACCGTGATGTGCTCAATCGTGTTGCAGCAGCCTATGGCGTACCTGCAGAAACCGTAGTGGCGGTTTGGGGTGTAGAAAGTAACTTTGGTGCGATTTCAGGATCCTATCCATTATTGCAAGCGCTAGGTACCTTGAGCTGTGAAGGACGCCGTCAAAGCTATTTCCGAGGTGAGTTTTTTACCACCATGCGTTTATTGCAACGTGGTGATGTCACTGAATCACAATTAAAAGGCTCATGGGCAGGGGCGTTTGGGCATACTCAGTTTATGCCATCGACCTATGATGAGTTGGCGGTCGATTTTGATGGTGATGGTCGCCGTGACTTAGTATCTAGTATTCCAGATGCTTTGGCTTCCACCGCTAACTTTTTAAAACGTCGCGGCTGGCAAACAGGGCAGCCGTGGGGCTTTGAAGTCAAAGTGCCTGCAGGCATGTCTTTGAGTGGTGAAGGGCGACGCAATAAAAAATCCCTCAGCAGTTGGGTTAATCGTGGGTTGACTCGTGCAGATGGTTCGGCATTAATTCAGGGCAATTTATCGGGCAGTAGTCAGGCAGGCTTGATGGCACCTGCAGGTGCGAATGGCCCTGTATTCTTAGTGTTTAGAAACTTCGATGCCATTTATAGCTATAACGCAGCAGAAAGTTATGCCTTAGCGATTGCGCATTTATCAGATCGTTTAATGGGGCAGTCTGCATTCCGCACCGCTTGGCCAACCGATGATGCAGGTACATCCCGCGCAGAACGCCGTGAAATTCAACGCTTTTTGTTAAGCCGTGGTTATGACATTGGTGAAGTGGATGGTTTAATTGGCGACAAAACCCGTCAAGCGATTCGTCAGGAACAGACTCGACTCGGCTTGGCTGCAACAGGTCGGGCAGGGCAGCAAATTTTAAGAGCGTTTCGTAATGAAGCGGCCAAACAAATGATGCAATAAGTTGTTGTGATTGCATTAAAAAGGTCTGCAAATGTGCAGACCTTTTTAATTTTTGTCTTAAAACAGGGGATTAAGGTTCAATTTTCACTGCTTCAAGCAAATCAAAAATCACAGTCGTGACATCTTGGCTTAATTCTTTGTTATTAAAAATTTCATAAGCTGAAATGGTGATGTCGGTATCACTTGGCAGCAAACGCTGTTCTTCTTCAATCAGGTGTTCAATTGGTAATAAGGTCTGTCTAACCTCAAGATGCAAAATATCTTTGTATTCAATATTTTCATCTTCAAGTTCAATCACTTGCTCATTAAAATACGGCAATAAAATCGAGTGGAGACAAGGTTGAAGCTCAACAATATCAAAAATTTCGATATCACGGCTTTGTTCAATCGTGCTGATGTGGTCATTTACTTCAATCAGGATATGGTAGTAACTCACATGAATCTCCACAGATCGTTCAGGGTTATACAGAGCCTTCACAATAACATGAAATGAGTAAATTTGCTGCCTTTGCACGTGTAATGGATATGCAACTATCGTACAGGGTGAGGGGAGTTTTGTGTTTTAGTCACTTCAGTTTGCCAGATTGCTCAGTGCCGTGCATGGAGTAAATCGAGATCGGCAGGGCGCAGTTGGAAATTCTGCAACTGCTGATCTTTTAGCATTGGATACATTAAGGCATAAGGGTCGTTATGGTGTGCTAAACCCAAAGCATGACCAAATTCATGCGCCAAAGTTAGACGTAAATCATCTTTAGATTGAAACTCATAAATCCGAATGGCCTGACCATCAAAGCTGCCTTTATCAAATAAACGTGGTTGAAAACGTGCATTAAATTGCTGGATGGATACATCAATGTCTTGATTAAGTTGATTGAGGGCATCGACTTGTTGATTGAGCTGGTTAATTTGCTGATTAAATTGCGCTATTTCGTGTTCTAAACTCCACATGTGTTGCTGGATTTCTTGTTTTTTGGCTGCAAAAATTTCCTGTTGCGAAGGATGTAGCCCACCACTTTGGTTAATTTGCTGTACTTGACGATTGTATTGTTCAAGTTGTTGTTCAAATAGCATTTTTTTTGCATCAAGTTGTTGATTTTTATCTGCAATTTCTTGTTTTAGTGCTTGAATATTTTGGTTTTGATTGTTCCAGTGTTGTTGGCGTTGTTCAATGGCTGTAAGTTGTTGTTGGCGTTGGTTTGATTCATCTTGACGTTGATCATAAATCAAGTGAATGGCGAGCTTGGCGTTCGGGTCATATACAAAATAATCTTGTCCCGTCCCTTGTTTCCAAATATGGGTGGCTTCCTGACTCAGTTGTAGTAAATCGGCATGGCTTAAGCCAAAACGCGGATCGACTTCAGCAATACGATAACGTAAGCGAGTATCTAAAGGATGTTTTAAATGATCTAGTGCAGTATTGTGTCGTGTATGAGGATGTTGAATATTTTGATAAATCAGCAAGATAGAAAACAGTATGATTGCACCCAATAGAAACAAACGCATTGATAGCGGCATCCTTTTTTGGGTTTACTGTAGCCGAAAGTAGGGCAGAAACTCAATCTATTTGCAGTTAGAGCATCATTTTATCTATTGTACTCGGTTGAGCGTCCAATTGTCTGTGCTCTTTCATTTAAATCTTGAAGTCAGTGTATGGATATCGAAAAGAAAAACCGCGCTGCAATTGCTTGCAGCGCGGTTTTTGATGTGCGTTAAAGCGACAAATTATTTTTTATCATCTTTGACTTCAGTGAATTCAGCATCCACAACGCCATCATCGGCTTTTTGACCTGCATCGCCTTGGAATGCATTCGGGTCAAAACCTTGTGCACCGCCTTGACCTTGTGCAGCTTCATACGCACGTTGCGTAATTGGCATGATGATGTTTTGAAGCGCTTCAGTTTTCGCTTTGATCGCATCTACATCATTTTCTTTAGTGCTGGCTTCAAGCTCAGTCACTGCTGTTTCAATCGCAGTTTTTTCATCGGCAGTCACTTGTTCACCAAGGTCTTTTACTGCTTTTTGAGCAGAAGAAACTAAAGCATCCGCTTCGTTACGTGCTTTTGCAAGTTCTTCAAACTTACGGTCTTCTTCAGCATTTGCTTCAGCATCTTTAATCATCGCTTCAATTTCAGCATCGCTCAAACCAGAGTTTGCTTTAATTTGAATCGATTGTTCTTTGCCTGTGCTCTTGTCTTTTGCAGACACTTTCAAGATACCGTCAGCGTTAATGTCGAACGAAACTTCAATTTGTGGCACACCGCGTGGCGCTGGTGGAATGTCACCTAATTGGAAGTTACCCAACAATTTGTTTTGTTGAGCCATTTTACGCTCACCTTGGTAAACTGAAATGTCTACTGCAGGCTGGTTGTCTGCCGCTGTTGAGAACACTTGAGATTTCTTCGCAGGAATCGTGGTGTTTTTCTCAATGATTGGCGTCAACACGCCACCCATAGTTTCAATACCAAGCGTTAACGGAGTTACGTCTAGAAGCAATACGTCAGTTTTGTCACCAGACAATACGGCACCCTGAATTGCTGCACCAATTGCAACAGCTTCGTCTGGGTTTACGTCTTTACGTGGCTCTTTGCCAAAGAATTCTTGTACTTTTTGTTGTACAAGTGGCATACGTGATTGACCACCCACCAAAATCACGTCAGAGATGTCAGAAGTTGAAAGTCCTGCATCTTGTAGCGCAACTTTACATGGCTCAATGGTACGAGCGACTAAATCAGCAACCAAACCTTCAAGTTTGGCGCGAGTCACGTTCATCACCAAGTGCTTCGGACCTGTTGCGTCTGCAGTGATATATGGCAAGTTGATTTCAGTCGCATTTGAAGATGAAAGCTCGATTTTTGCTTTCTCAGCCGCTTCTTTCAGACGTTGTAATGCCAATGGATCTTGTTTCAAGTTGAAGTTTTGCTCTTTTTTGAACTCTTCAACCAAGTATTCGATCAAGGCATTGTCAAAGTCTTCACCACCAAGGAAGGTATCACCGTTGGTTGATAACACTTCAATTTGTTGGTCGCCATCAAGGTCTGCAATTTCAATGATCGATACGTCAAAAGTACCACCACCCAAGTCATATACAGCAACTTTACGGTCACCTTCTTTCTTGTCCATACCAAATGCAAGCGCAGCAGCAGTTGGTTCGTTGATGATACGTTTAACTTCTAAGCCTGCAATTTTACCCGCATCTTTGGTTGCTTGGCGCTGTGCATCGTTAAAGTACGCAGGTACAGTAATCACGGCTTCAGTAACTGTTTCGCCCAAATAATCTTCGGCAGTCTTTTTCATCTTTTTCAAAGTTTCTGCAGAAATTTGCTGTGGTGCAAGTTTCTTGTCATTCACTTCAACCCAAGCATCGCCATTGTCTGCTTTGATGATTTTGTAAGGCACAAGACCAATGTCTTTTTGTACCGCTTGGTCTTCATAACGACGACCAATCAAACGCTTAATTGCGAATAATGTGTTTTTCGGGTTAGTTACAGCCTGACGCTTTGCAGATTGACCTACAAGAATTTCGCCATCTTTATAAGCAATAATAGATGGAGTTGTACGTGCGCCTTCTGCGTTTTCAATTACTTTAACTTTGTCGCCTTCAAGTACCGCTACACATGAGTTAGTTGTACCTAAGTCAATACCAATGATTTTAGCCATTTGGATGTTTCCTCAAAAATTCTTTTGCAATGTTTTCACTTGTTATTCGATATGAGAGCCAATTAAAATTTTTCAAGTTGTTTAGATGAAAATTTTTTATCAACTCTCGATTTTATAAGGCTTAAGCGCCAACCATCACCATTGCAGGGCGGAGTAAGCGACCATGTAAGGTGTAGCCTTTTTGTAATACGTTGCCAATTTCATTGGCTTTTGCATTTGGATCAATCCCTACGGCTTGATGCAGGTCTGCATTGAAACCATTGGCTGTATCAATCACCACCACACCAAACTTTTCTAAAGTGGTCAGTAATGATTTCAAGGTCAGTTCCACACCTTCAGACAAGGCAGTTTTTTCATCACCATTGGCGGCAATAGCACGCTCAAGGTTGTCTACAGAATCCAATAATTCTTTAGCAAACTTTTCTAAAGCAAACTTTTTAGCTGTATCTGCTTCACGTTCTAAACGCTCTTTGGTTTTTTCCGCTTCGTAAACTGCATTGGCAGTACGTGCTTTTTCCAATTTTAGGTTTTCTTCAAGTTTGCTCAGTTGTTCTTGTAAAGACTCAACGGAAACTTCTGCTTGCTCAGTATCTTGCGCTGTTTGTTGTTCCGTCTGCTCTTGCTCAAGGTCTTGAGTTTGTTCGTTCTGCTCAGTTGCCATTGATTTACTCCGTTTAAATGGGTTTTTAAACATGTACAGTCCTTTGGCGTCAGTGCTAACTGCGTTATTGCTGAACTGCCATGGTTAGAGAAGTTCGTAATTAGCTAAGAAATCGGGGCAGGGCAGGCAAAATTCAAGCGTGCCAGTAGATTAATTTTCATTGCCATGAAATTTGGTCAAAACAATACATTTTGAATCAAGATGTCGGCGGATGAATGAAGCAAATTAAACTTTGAAACTTATAATATTTTTTTGTTTAAAAAAGTATGGTAATAGGGAGCTGATTATTCAGCTAAACCAGTGCTTTTATTACGGAGATAGCTAAAAACACTGTTTTATCAACAGGATTCGACTGGGTGTTTGTTCACTATATTGTGCATGCGTATGATTAGAGTTTTTAAGTTTTGGTTGATTAATCGCTAAAACAACTTAATCGAGAGTAATTATATATTTTACACAAAACCTAACACTGCTTATTCTTTGCGCATAGATGCTATATCGCTGTAGTTTCTTGTGTATTGCTAAATGTGTTTTCGGGGCTTATCTAACTTCTGAATAAGCCCTTTTTTTACCTCATTTGTTTTGCTTTGCTGTAAGACTCAATCACGATCACGTCGTTGTTCACGGTCTTTACGGTTTTCCTGCCAGCGCTTTTGTTGTGCATCACGTTGTTGTTGCCAGCGTTTACGTGCTTCCTCACGCTTTTTTTGTTCAGCTTCAATTTGCTGCTTACGCTTTTGCTCTAGCTGTTTACGCTGCTGTTCCGATAAGCGTTTGCGTTGCTCTGCTAAGCGTTGTCGCTCTTGTTCATAGCGTTGTTGCTGTAATTGCTGTTGTCGTTTTTGTTCCCATTCACGACGTTCTAGTTCACGTTTACGACGCTCTAACTCAACCCGATTTTTACCTTGTTGATATTCCCAACGCTGCCGATCATTGTCATACCGTCGATGATCATCATCATAGCGACGGTCATAGCGTGGCTCATATCGTCCATCGTAGTAACCTTCGTCAGGCACGACCACGCAACCTACGGCTAAAATGGCAGTTGCGCACGAAAGTAAGATCAATTTTTTTGTCATGCTCTGCCTCCTGAGCCGATGAGGTAAATTTGTCTGAAACATCAATCATAGACCGCAATAGTGTCAATGACAGCGTCATAAAAGCAGGGTAGCGTATAGGTAATTTGAATGTGTATAACGATTGAAGCACTTGTATAACAAAATGGTCACTGTGCTGTTGATCATGAAGAAATTATGAAGCGTTTAGGCAAATCATGCAGACATATAAAAAGGAACAGGCATGCAAATTTTGAATTCATCTCTCAAAAATAAATTGCACAAAGGACAAGGTGCTGCTGCACGTGCATTAAATAAGTTACCAAGTCGAGTACATCATACTTTGGCTCAAGCTTTGGGTTATCCGTATCATTATCCAGACCTTGATCCATTTATTAAATGCATGATGGCGGCACAATTAAAACAAGGGAAAATTGGTTTTATTGGTGCTGACCCTGTACAGTCTAGACAGGCATTTGATCGACAAATGCAATCTATTCTGAGCACTCCAACTGCGGTCAAACGAGTTGAAGAAATCCGTTTAAACTTAGCCAGTGGCAATATCGCAGCGCGTTATTATCATCCTGCACCACATAAAAAATTGCCTTTAATCGTGTTTTATCATGGTGGTGGTTTTGTGGTGGGTGGTTTAGACAGTCATGACGAATTTTGCCGCTTAATGGCGGTACATGCCCATGCACAAGTGTTGAGTGTGGAATATCCACTCGCGCCTGAAGCTAGTCCACAGCAGATTATTCAAGTCTGTGAAGATGCTTTGGCATGGGCATATCAACATCGTCGAGAAATGAAAATTTTAAAAAATCGCATAGCGGTGGCAGGCGATAGTGCGGGTGGTAATATTGCAGCGGTGGTTGCACAGCGTAGTGCTCATTCAGCCTATGCACCTGACGCACAATTTTTAATTTATCCAGCCTTAGATTTTAAGAGTCGCCATCCTTCATTCTTTGCTTATAAAGATGGTTTGGTGTTGACGGGACAAGATATTGATTTTGTCACCCAGCACTATGTCACACAGCATCAGGTCGCTTTGGATGATCCAATCATTTCGCCAACTTTTGGCAAATTGAAAAAACTAGCGCCTGCCTTTGTGGTCACAGCAGGGCATGACGTTTTGCATGATGAAGCTGAAATTTATGCACATAAATTACGTCAACATGCTGTCACGGTAAAATATGTAGAATATTTAGATCAAACACATGGTTTTATTAGCATGACCTTTGTGTCGCGTCGCGCCAAAAAAATCAGCATTGAAATGTGTAAAAACTTTAGAAAATTTTGGGATCGACCACGTAGCTAAATCTTAGGTTGGTTTTGTTCATCTGTTTCACGTGGAACAATTAAACCAGAGTAGAGATTTCGGCTTCAGGAAAAGTCAGCTCGAATTCAGGCACGTAAAAACCGTTGATGAAGCGTGTCTGATTAAAATCAGGAAACAAACTTGGATTCGATTGCCAAGATGTATATTTGAGTGGAATTAATCTGCCGCGAAAAGAAGGATTAAATTGATAGGATTTCCCTTGCCATGTTTGCTGAATTTTTAAAAGTGCAGCAGGGATGTAGCGACTATCAATATAAAAGCCGTGTTGCTTATTACATTTTTCAAGTTGAATGGCGAGTTGCAAATCTGCGTGTTGTATTTTGCAACTTATCTGTCGATCTTGAATATTCCAATCAAAGCTTGCCAGTTGTTTAGGAATGCCCCAAAGTTGTTGTCCGTGTTGCACAGAAGACTCGGTTGAAACGAAAATTTTAGGAATAGTAGATAAACGACGCTGCCTAAATAAAGGATGATCTAAAATCAGCAGCTCATCGTAAGCACCAATGGGGCTAGCGTGATAACGCACCCACATGACTTGAACAAGACGTCCTAAAAAAGAAGGTGTTAAGCCAAAAGGTTGTGCCTGTTTTAAAAATTGTGGGCTGAGCCAATAATTTAAAATATAGGCTTCACCTTGAAGTTGCCAAGGTGCTGGACACAGTCGGCTCTGATCTGAATTATTTTTATACATAAGTTTTCCAGCGTGATAAAAAATAACCACTGATTTATTCGCATAATCTTATTAATATAGATGCAATGCAAATACAACACAGATGGATTGGTCAGCAAATGTTAAAACAAAGTATGTTTACCATGGCAGCAATGCTTATCAGCTTCAATACGATGGCAGCCAACACCGTGGTAGAAATGACAACCAGCATGGGCAATATTGAAATCGAACTGTTTAATGACAAAGCCCCAGTTTCTGCAAAGAACTTTGAAAACTATGCCAAGTCAAACTTCTATAACGGTACGATCTTCCATCGTGTTATCCCAGGCTTTATGGTGCAAGGCGGTGGTATGGATGCCAATATGCAAGAAAAGCCAACCAAAGCGACCATTCGTAATGAATCAAGTAATGGATTGAAAAATACCCGTGGTACCTTGGCGATGGCACGTATGAATCATCCTGATTCTGCCAGCAGCCAATTCTTTATTAATGTGGTAGATAACGATTTCTTAAATCGAAGTCCACGTAACGCAGGCTATGCGGTATTTGGTCAAGTCACTAAAGGTATGGATGTTGTCGATAAAATTGTAAAAGTACCAACAGGCAACTATGGCATGCATCAAAATGTACCGAAACAAGCGGTAAAAATACTCAGTGTGAAAGTGAAAGAGGCTGCCCCAACAAAATAAGCGGATTTAGATTGCAAAAATATGAAAAACATATTTTTAATTTAAAATTATAGGGTTAGTGCGAGTTTTGTGTGTTTTTGAACCAAAATAGTGCGTAAAAATCCAACACTCGTGAAAACAAGCAGTTAAAAGCACTTGCACGTGTAGGAAATTGCCCTATAATGCACACATCCCGACGCGAAACAGCCTACAAACTTAGCTCACAGGGTTAAGTTGTAGAGAAATTTTTGCGTTATATTTTCACTGACGAAGTGAAAATAAGATCATTAAGAGATTATGAAGAACAACTTGTGTGGATTTTTACTGATTGATTGATCGAAAATATTTCATTGATTGATTGGTTTAAATTACTCGAAGTTTATTTGAGCGAAATTTAAGTCAGAAAA